>JANLZY010000016.1:0-2050 GCA_031359365.1 Methylotenera sp.
ACCCTGTTAGAATTTGGCCTATGCTACAAAAAATAAAATCAATCTTCGCGCACTTCTCTGTATTTGAATTGTTCGTTGGCATGCGTTACACGCGAGCTAAACGTAAAAATCATTTCATTTCATTTATCTCGCTCACCAGCATGATAGGCATCGCATTGGGTGTAGCTGCGCTCATTATTGTGCTGTCGGTGATGAATGGTTTTCAAAAAGATTTACGCACGAGAATTTTGGGTGTGGCTTCGCATTTGGAAATTACTGGCAGCAATAACACGCTGAGTGATTGGCCTAATATTGCAGAGTCATCTGTTAAACGTGAACACGTGTTGGCGAGCGCGCCTTATATTACGGCGCAGGCTATGCTGAGTTATGGTCAAGGTGTGCAGGGCGCTATTATTCGTGGTGTGATACCTGCGGCTGAAGATAAAGTCGCCGACTTAGGCAAAAGTATGCGAGTAGGCACTTTAAATGACTTACGTGCGGGTGAGTTTGGCATTATTCTAGGTACAGATTTGGCGTATAACTTAGGCGCGCAAATGGGCGATAAAGTAGTTGTGATGGCGCCGCAAGGGCAGTTTACGCCAGCGGGCGTTGTGCCACGCTTAAAACAGTTTACCGTGATTGGTTTGTTCAGCAGTGGTATGCAGGAATATGACGCTGGCTTGGCGCTCATTCACATGGATGACGCAGCTAAGCTTTACCGTATGGACAATAAAGTGTCTGGTGTTCGCTTAAAGTTGGATGATCTATTTATTGCGCCTAATGTTGCCGCCTCAATTTCTAAAGACTTGAATCAACCCTCCAACCAGAGGGGCGCTTATTACGTGACCGATTGGACACAGCAGCATTCGAATTTTTTCAAAGCTGTGCAAATGGAAAAGCGCGTGATGTTTATTATTTTGACGTTAATCGTGGCCGTTGCCGCGTTTAATATCGTTTCCACGCTAGTGATGGCTGTGACAGACAAACGTGCCGACATTGCGATTATGCGCACTTTTGGCGCTAGTCCAGCCAGTATCATGGCGATTTTTATCGTGCAAGGCGCGTTAATCGGCTTAATTGGTACCTTAATAGGTGCCGTATTTGGCGTGATTGTTGCACTGAATATTGATGTGATTATTCCGTTTATTGAAGGTTTGTTTCACATACAATTTTTGGCAAAAGATGTGTACCAAATTAGCGAAGTACCTTCAGATTTAATTTGGTCTGACGTAACGACGATTGTGATTGTCTCATTTGTATTAAGTCTGCTTGCCACTTTATATCCTAGCTGGCGCGCTAGTAAAATCAACCCAGCTGAGGCTTTACGTTATGAGTAGCATGGTGAATAACAAGGCGAGTAGCATAGTATTTTGCCGCGACTTGCAAAAAACCTATGAGGGTTTAGACGTTGCGGTATTAAATGGCATCGACCTAAACGTGAGTGCAGGTGAGCAGATTGCGATTGTCGGTACCTCTGGATCTGGCAAAAGTACCTTGTTACATTTGCTGGGTGGCTTAGATGCGCCAAGCAGTGGCGAAGTGCGTATTCTCGACCAAAATCTTGCTGCCATGAGCGAAGCCAAAAAAGGCGAAATTCGCAATCAGTCACTAGGTTTTGTCTATCAGTTTCATCATTTATTGCCAGAGTTTACTGCGCTCGAAAATGTTGCCATGCCCTTGTTTATACGCCGTATGCCACGAGAGCAAGCGCTCACATTAGCTGCTGAAACGCTCACTAAGGTTGGCTTGAAGCACCGTATGGAGCATATGCCGGGTGAGCTTTCAGGCGGCGAGCGTCAACGTGCTGCGGTGGCGCGCGCATTGGTCACGCAACCGCAATGTATTTTGGCTGATGAGCCTACAGGAAACCTCGATAGGCACACTGCACATGCGGTCTTTGATTTGTTGCTGGAAGTAAATCAATTGCAACAAAGAAGCTTAGTGGTGGTGACGCATGACCTAGAGTTGGCGAAAAAAATGCAGCGCCAATACAAGCTGGTTGACGGCAAACTACAACCTTTGTAGGTAATAAGCGCTGTGATTTTTGCTGCACTGATGTTTGTTTTTGGTG
>JANLZY010000072.1:0-5531 GCA_031359365.1 Methylotenera sp.
AACATTTTACCGCGATCTTGTAACTTCCAAAGCGCGTATGCAACAGCTTCACCATTTTCAGCTGAAATCAATACACCGTTACGACGACCTGGCATATCTGCTTTTACTGGTGCGTAGTCATCAAACACATGGCCCATCAAACCTGTACCGCGTGTCATTGTTAAGAACTCACCTTGGAAACCAATCAAGCCACGTGCTGGAATTCTGTATTCCAAACGCGTACGACCGTTACCGTCTGACTCCATATTTTGCATTTCACCACGACGACGACCCAACTCCTCCATCGCTGCACCTTGATGCTCATCTTCCACATCAACCGTCAGAATTTCGTACGGCTCACATTTTTCACCATTGATTTCACGGTAAACTACTTTTGGCTTACCTACAGCCATTTCGAAACCTTCACGACGCATGTTTTCTAACAAAATCGTCAAATGCAACTCACCACGACCTGAAACACGGAACACGTCTGCATCGCCAGTATCTTCAACACGTAAGGCAACGTTCACTAAAAGCTCTTTAGTTAAACGGTCACGAATTTGACGTGATGTAACAAACTTACCTTCTGTACCAGCTAATGGTGAAGTGTTCACCATAAAGTCCATCGTCAAGGTTGGCTCATCCACACCTAAATGTGGCAAGCCTTTTGGATTTTCACGATCACACACAGTGAAACCAATACCAATATCATCTAAGCCAGAAATAATCACAATATCGCCAGCTTCAGCTTCTTCAACCGCAACACGCTCTAAACCACGGAAACCAAGTACTTGGTTGATTTTACCTACAGCGATTTGTTTATCTTCATTCATCACTGTCACGGCTTGGCCAGGCTTGATTTTACCGTTAGTGATACGACCAACGCCTAAACGACCAGTGTAAGTAGAGTAATCTAATGCTGAAATTTGCAATTGAAGCGGCGCGCTGTTATCACCTTCTGGTGGCGCTACGTGGCTTAAAATCGTTTCAAACAGAGCACGCATATTGTCGCTTGGTGTTTTCATATCCAACATGGCATAACCATTGATTGCCGATGCGTAAACAACAGGGAAATCTAACTGCTCATCAGTTGCGCCTAAATTAGCGAACAAATCAAACGTTTGGTTCACAACCCAGTCAGTACGCGCACCTGGACGGTCAACTTTATTAATTACCACGATTGGTTTTAAACCAAGCGCCAAAGCTTTTTTCGTTACGAAGCGCGTTTGCGGCATTGGGCCTTCAACAGCATCTACTAATAGAACAACACCATCGACCATACCTAATACGCGCTCAACCTCGCCACCAAAGTCAGCATGGCCTGGAGTATCCACCACGTTAATATGTGTACCTTCATAGTTCAAGGCAGTGTTTTTAGCTAGAATAGTAATGCCGCGTTCTTTTTCAATATCGCCACTATCCATAACACGTTCAGACACAACTTGGTGTCCTGTAAACGTACCTGCTTGGTGTAAAAGTTTATCAACCATAGTCGTTTTACCATGGTCAACGTGGGCGATAATCGCGATATTTCTTAAATTACGAGACATGAATTGCTACCAGTTCTATTGAAAGGCGGCGATTTTAACACAATAAATGCCTATTTCCTTTTACTAATGCAATTATTATTTGACATTCTGTTTTAAATGGTTATACTGCGCGCTTCATTCGCATTACGGCAATTTTGTAATGCTTGAATCATTGCCCTGACCCTTCTGTTGCTCGTGAAATATTGAAGCAACTATTCAAAAGGTTAAATTTGCAAGTTTGAATTTAATTTTTACTGGTTAGCGGCTGTGCCCGTGCGCTGGTAAAGATTATATTAGCTTGTTTAATATTAAGTTAAAACGAAATGTCGTTCTCTCGGCTTTAAGTCATTAATTTAACTAAACCAAATATTCTCTGCGTTTATATTGCTCTTGAACATATGCTCAACTAATCGCGTATGCTCAAATGATATGCCCGTTTTTACTAAGCGCCCTTTTGTTTTTTTATTGAAAGGGACTACTTTGTCTTTTGAATCACTAAATCTTGATAATGCCTTACTTCGTGCTATTGAAGAATCTGGCTACACCACACCAACCGCTATCCAATCACAAGCCATTCCAGTTGTGACTGCAGGCCACGATTTGATGGCTTCTGCCCAAACTGGTACAGGTAAAACTGCAGCATTTATGTTGCCAGCGCTAAACTTATTAGCTACTCCACACGAATTAAAAAGCCGCGGCCCACGCATTTTGGTACTTGTACCTACACGTGAACTTGCAACACAAGTAAACGAAGCTGCACGCAAATACGGTAAATTCATCCGCGCACGAACAGTCAGTATCGTCGGCGGCATGCCTTACCCACTACAAAACAAATTACTATCACAACCATTAGATATTCTAGTAGCAACGCCTGGTCGTTTACTAGATCATATGGAACGTGGTCGTATTGATTTGTCTCGTTTACAAATGTTAATTTTAGATGAAGCTGACCGTATGTTAGACATGGGCTTCTTGCCTGATGTTGAGCGTATTTGTGAGCAACTATCTGCTGAGCGTCAAACACTATTGTTCTCTGCAACATTAGATGGCGACATTGCACGTGTAGCTAAACAGATTCTTAAAAATCCAAAAACAATTCAAGTAGCTGGTCAAAAAGAAAAACATGCCAACATTGAGCAACGTTTGCACTATGTTGATGACATGACACATAAAAACAAATTGCTTGAGCATTTGTTGATTGCACCTGAAGTAAACCAAGTGATTATTTTCACCAGCACTAAACGCCATTGCGACGTGTTAGCTGAAGATTTATACGCTGCGGGTCACAAAACAGCTGCTTTACATGGTGACATGACTCAAGGTGCGCGTAACCGTACATTGACTAAATTGCGTCAAGGCGATGTAAAAGTATTAGTAGCGACTGATGTTGCTGCGCGTGGTATCGATATTAATGGTATCAGCCACGTGATTAACTACGACTTACCAAAATTTGCTGAAGATTATGTGCATCGTATTGGTCGTACTGGCCGTGCTGGTAAAACTGGTATTGCGATTTCTTTCGCGTCAAATATGGATCGTCATATCTTACGTAAAATCGAACAATTCACTGGTAACCGTATGGAGCCAGGTGTTGTTGAAGGTTTTGAACCAAAACGTGCTATGAAAATGGACGGTCCAAGTAATGGCCGTGGTGATCGTGGCGATATTCGCCGTGATGCACATAAACCAGGTGGTCGTGGTGGCTTTAAACCGCGTGATGACCGCGGTGGTAATGACAGAGGTGGTTTTAACAACCGCAATAGCGAACCTCGTGGCGATCGTAACAGTAGTTTCCAACCGCGCGATGGCGCTAGTTTTAACCGTGACAACAGCAGCCGTGATGAAAATCGCGGCAACCGTGAGTCAGCGCCACGTGAGTCAAACGGCAATTCAGCTAGACCTGAATTCAACCGTTCAGAAAGACCTTCTGGCGACCGTCCACGTAGCTTTGGTGATCGTAACTCAAGCGGCGATCGTAGCCGTAGTGAACGCCCAAGTGGTGACCGTGCAAGTGCAGGTGCACCTAACCGTAGCTTTGGCGACAGTGTAGCTTTTGGCAAAAAACCTTTCTCACGTGATGGCGCAAGTGCTCCACGTAGCGAAGGCAACCGTGATAGCCGTGGTAATCGTCCTGATGCAAATCGTGGTGATAACCGTGTACTAGGCGCTCGTTATGAAGGCCGCAATGATGCACCTCGTGGTGATCGTTCTAGCGCTCCTTCACGTGACAGTCGTCCAGCTCGCCCAAACAGCGATTCACGTAGCTTTGGCAATGCGAATGCTGGTGGTAGCGGTGCTCCACGTCGCCCACGTAGCTTCGCTTAAGTTATTTGACGTAAACTTTAATTGAACAGTACCCAACAAATGACAGAAACAGTAGTTTTAGACAATCTCGCTTTTACAGATTTAGGTTTAGCGCCAGAATTACTTAAAGCGCTAACTGAATCTGGTTACACCAAACCTACGCCAATTCAGGCACAGGCAATTCCTGTGGCATTGGCTGGGGGCGACTTAATGGCAGGCGCGCAAACTGGTACAGGTAAAACTGCCGCCTTTGCACTGCCTGTATTACAAAAACTACTGCCTCTGGCAAGCGCAAGTGCTTCTCCTGCTAAACACCCAGTCCGCGCGTTGATTTTAACGCCAACGCGTGAATTGGCAATTCAGGTAGAGGAAAGTGTAAAAGCGTATGCAAAACATACATCATTGCGCTCACTTGTGGTTTATGGTGGCGTTGATATCAAAACCCAAACGCCGCACCTTAAAACGGGTGTAGAAGTTTTGGTTGCGACTCCTGGTCGTTTGTTGGACCATATTGAGCAAAAAACTATTCAGCTGAATCAAGTGCAAATACTAGTGCTTGATGAAGCCGATAGAATGTTAGACATGGGCTTTATGCCTGATTTAAAAAGAATTTTGGCGTTGCTACCAAAGCAGCGTCAAAATTTAATGTTTTCTGCAACATTTTCAAACGATATTAAAAAATTAGCCGATGAGTTTTTAACTAAACCTCAGTTGATTGAAGTTGCGCGCAGCAATGCGACCAATGACAACGTGACACAAAAAGTGTACGAAGTCGCACAAAGTGATAAAGAGACGCTTTTAATACAACTATTAAAAGCCGCTAATGCAAGTCAGGTGATTATATTTACCAAAACCAAAATTACCGCCAGCCGCCTAAGCCGTAGCTTAGCGCGTGAAGGCATTGCCGCTGATGCGATTCATGGCGACAAAACACAACAAGAACGCATTAAAGCCTTAGACGGGTTTAAGGCAGGAACAATCACTGCACTAGTTGCGACCGATGTTGCTGCTCGTGGTTTAGATATTAGTGAATTACCAATGGTGATTAACTACGAAATTCCAAGTGCGCCCGAAGATTACGTACACCGTATTGGCCGTACAGGCCGCGCTGGCGCTTTAGGCATCGCAATTTCTTTTGTCAGCCCAGAAGAAGATAAATACATTGTTGAAATCGAAAAGCTGATTAAGCGCCAAATTCCAAAAGAAACTATTGCGCTTGAAAAGCCAAGCAGTAAAGCACGTTCAACTAGTAGTAAAGATTCTAGCTACAAATCAAACAATGCCCAAGATGCAAGCGCTACTAAGCGTATGCCGCCCAAAAAGAAAAGCAGCGATCCATGGTTTGATAAGCCTTATGAAGCTTCAACTGCACCATCCAATGCAAATATTAATGCCAGACCAATTCTTGGCAATAAAGCACCTGTTGCTGCACTATTAGGCGGATTAAGACTTAATAAGTAATTTTCAGCAATGTCTAAACCACCAAAATTTCTTTGAGATGTTTTGATGAGTTTGGGCCAAATATTACGACTAAGCTTTTTACCGCAATGGCTGCGTAGGTCACTATATGCATTCGCCTCAGCTGGAGCATTAGTTTATCTAAGTATCCTCATCACCATTGGCAACTATGCCAAGCAACTCATCAACAACCCACCTTCACAACAAGCTGATGCCGCTCTCATTTTAGGCAATCGTGCTTATTTGCATGGCAAACCTAAC
>JANLZY010000086.1:0-9052 GCA_031359365.1 Methylotenera sp.
GCTCACATCCATACAGTTTAGATGAAAGTGGAGAGGTAGATACCGTTGCTAAAATTAAACGTGAAGATCTGCAAAATTTTTACAGTCAATATTACGGTGCAAAGGGCGCAGTGATTGCCATGATTGGCGATTTAACACGTGAGCAAGCGAATAAGATTGCTGAAAATATATCGAGTGGATTACCAAAGTCAGTCGCGATTGCGCCGATTCCGCCTGTGGTTTATCCAACTAAAGCGATAGAGCAGCGCATTGTGCATCCTGCATCGCAATCACATATTTTATTAGGTTATCCAGGCATTAAACGTGGCGACCCAGATTTATTTCCCTTGTATGTGGGTAATTACATCTTAGGTGGTGGCGGCTTTGTGTCGCGCTTAACTGAAGAAGTCCGCGAAAAACGCGGCTTGGTATACAGCGTGTACAGCTACTTTATGCCGATGGCAGAATTAGGTCCATTCCAAATTGGCTTGCAAACCAAGAAAGACCAAGCTGACGATGCCCTTAAATTAGTGCGTGAAACTTTAAATAAATTTCTTAAAGATGGCGTCACAGAGTCTGAGTTAAAAGCCGCAAAGGCCAATATTATCGGTGGCTTTCCTATGCGCATTGACAGTAATGGCAAGATTTTGGACTATTTAGCTGTGATAGGTTTTTACAAACTGCCGCTTAGCTATCTAGATGATTACAACGCAAAAGTAGCCAGCGTCACTACCGCGCAAATTAAAGAAGCATTTAATCGCAGACTTAAAGCTGATAATTTTGTAACAATTATTGTCGGTGATGCTGCAAAGTAGGGTTTTGAAGTAGCTACTTAAATTTGCCAAGGTCTTTAGTAGTAAAATGCTGGTTTTATATCTAGCAAAACCAGCATACCCAGATGGCAACACAAAAACTAAATACCGTGCGCATTAATGCGGGCGAGTGGCGAAGCCGCTTAATCAAGTTCCCTGATGCGACAGGCTTGCGTCCCACGCCAGAGCGCGTGCGGCAAACGGTATTTAATTGGCTAGGGCAGGAATTAACAGGTCAAACTTGTTTGGATTTATTTGCGGGTACTGGTGTGATGGGTTTTGAAGCACTATCTCGTGGCGCAGCCTCGGTCACCTTAGTAGAAAAATCCATGCCCGCCTATAAAGCCATGCTTGAGAATAAGCAGCTATTAAAAGCCGAACAGGCGCAGGTTTTGCATCAAGATGCCATGCTCTTTCTGAATGCTAATCAACAAAAATTCAACCTGATTTTCTTAGACCCACCGTACAATCAACAATGGCTTCCAAAAGTATTGCCTTTGCTCTTGCAACATTTAAAGCCTGATGGTTTTGTGTATGCAGAAGCTGAGTACGCACTTGATGAAAATGCTGAGTTTGCAGCAGGCTGGCAAGTCGTCAAACAAAGCAAAGCGGGTAATGTGTTTTATCATCTGTTAAAATCAACAGATACTAACGACTAAGTGACGAATATGAGTAAAAATCGTATCGCAGTTTACCCTGGCACTTTTGACCCGATTACCTTGGGGCATGAGGATATTGTGCGTCGCGCGGCGGATTTGTTTGATGAAGTGATTGTGGCTGTTGCTGGCAGCACAAACAAAAAAACGCTGTTTAACTTAGATGAGCGCGTAGCATTGGCTAAAAGCGTCTTTAAACATGCAGATAATATTAGAGTGGTTGGTTTTAGTGGTTTATTGATGCAGTTTGTGCAAGATCAAGGCGCAAAGATGGTGATTCGCGGCTTACGCGCAGCTTCTGATTTTGAATATGAGTTTCAGTTAGCAGGTATGAACCGTAAACTTTATCCGCAATTTGAAACCTTATTTTTAACGCCATCAGAACAATTTATGTTCATTTCTTCAAGTTTAGTACGCGAAGTGGCAGTGCTTGGCGGCAACGTGCATGCATTCGTATCGCCTACGGTGGATGATGCGATTAATGAAAAGCTAGGCAGCAAATAATGGCCTTAATGATTACTGATGAGTGTATCAATTGTGACGTCTGTGAGCCGGAATGTCCTAATGGTGCTATTTATCAGGGCGAAGAGATTTATGAAATCGACCCCAATAAATGTACCGAGTGTGTAGGGCATTACGACAAACCACAATGCCAAATCGTGTGCCCAATTGACTGTATTCCATTCAATCCTAACGTGGTTGAATCTAAAGACCAATTGATGCAGAAATACTACCAGCTCACCTCTGTTAAATAATGACTAGACCATAATAATGGTTACACAATAACGAAAAAGGAATTTATATGCGCATGCTACACACTATGCTCCGTGTTGGTAATTTGGAGCGTTCGATCAAGTTCTATACTGAAGTTTTAGGCATGAAGGTATTACGCCATAACGACTTTCCCGATGGCAAGTTTACTTTGGCCTTTGTAGGTTACGGCGCAGAAAGTGACCATACAGTGCTAGAGCTAACTTATAACTATGGCATAGAAAGCTAAGATATGGGTAAAGCGTATGGACATATCGCATTAGAAGTCGATGATGCATATAAAGCCTGTGAGGCTGTTCGAAATGCAGGTGGAAAAGTCGTCCGTGAAGCAGGGCCAATGATGCACGGCACCACAGTCATTGCATTTGTAGAAGACCCAGATGGTTATAAAGTTGAATTCATCCAAGCTGGTACGTTTTAAACATCCGCTCATCCTGAGCTTGTCGAAGGGCTGATGCAATGAAACATGCTTCGACAAACTCAGCACGAATGGAGTGAGAATTCGCAATGTTAAATAACACAGCGCAAGGTGCTTGGTTTTTATACCTGCTGGAATGCAATAACGGCGCTTATTACGCAGGTATTACCAATGATGTAGAAGCACGTTTTGCTACGCACGTATCAGGCAAAGGCGCGCGTTACACTCGCGCCAACCCGCCAATCAAAATCATCGCTTCAAAACCATATCCTGATCGATCAAGTGCCAGTGTGGCCGAAGCACAATTGAAGAGTCTGCCAAGAAATAAAAAGCTGCAATATTTTAATGAATAACACCGAGTTGAATGTAGCCGAACTAAAAGTAGCCGTGCAAGCTGCGCTCGATGGTGACTGGGACGCTGCACATAATATCGCGCAAGACTATAAAGATACCACTGCCAATTGGCTGCATGCTGTACTGCATAAAGTTGAAGGTGACGAGTGGAACAGCAAGTATTGGTATGCTAAAACAGCCGGTAAAAAGTTTGAAGATTTTACTGATATTACTCAAGAGCTAACCGCGATTCTGACAAGTTTAAGTTTATAAAAAAAGCCCGCAATTGCGGGCTTTTTTTTGTAACTAACTAATCAAGATGCCTGGTAATCAATCCATCATTCACAATTTTTTATATGTTGTTAAATGAAGGAGATTCTTTAGCACTGATTTGATACCAATCCACCTTACGTGTAATCACCATAGTCACAGCCAGTAAGCCGAACACCAGCAATGAACCCATCAATAATGCGTTATCCTCTGAGGCTAATATTGCGTACAAGGCGCCGTAAAGAGACGTGAGCAAGGCAGCGAACAGCATACCGTTTGCTTTACTTTTTAATACATAGCTCAGGTAATAGCCTAATAAACTTACACAGGCTAAACTGGCTGAAAAGTAGGCTGCTGCAAAGCTGATATGTTCTGATAGTGAAATAAGTAGTAAGTAAAACAAAGCCATGGCTAAGCCAACAAAGGTGTACTGTGCTGGGTGGATGCGTAATTGTTTTAAGATTTCAAAAATAAAGAAGCCCGCAAAAGTTAAGCCTATGAACAGTAGCCCGTATTTAGTAGCACGGTCAGCTTGGCTATAAACGTTAATTGGTTCTACAAAGCCTATGTTGAGTGTTTCTAATTCATTTTTTCTTTCACCACTTTCAAGATTACTGATTAATGAAGCTTGGTTACTGCTAGAAAGTGAAGAGACTGCCCATTGTGCTTGAAAGCCTGCTGGTGAGATTTTTTGAGTGGCTGGGTCTGGTAAGAAGCTACCGCCAAAATGAGGGTGCTGCCAGCTCGATTGCAAATTAATCACGTTGTTTTCTGCGATAGGCACGTAGTTGTAATTTTCCATGCCGCGCAAGTTCAGCTTGAATTCAAATGCAATATTCTGTTCGTAAGTATTTTCAATCTGACCAACTTGTACGTGAACGCCATTACCTAACAATCGCACATTACTACCTTGCTCAAAATTAAGGGTACGGCTATTCCAAGTGAATTCTGGCTGTCCACTAATGCCACGTGGGTCACTAATGCCGATAGCGATGTAAGCAGGCTGAATGCTAAGTGTGCTGTTCTGGCGTTGCGCACTAATGCCTAAATGCGCAGGAAGTTTAAATGTGCCTTTAAAATTGCCACCTAACTCATACATCAGCGCTTTATAAATACCGAGTTTTTTAAACTGATTGGTGAAACCACCCTTCAATTCTAAATTTTCAGGCAGAATAAACCTCCAGTGTTGTTCACGTACGTTGACGGTTTTTTTGATGCCGTTTTCCGTGGTTGTTTCTGCGTACTCTTCAATATATGGCACTACTAATACTGGGCCAGTAATGGTTTGCTCGCCGGCTGAGCTTTTTGCGATTTCCTGTTTAACTTCATTTTGCCGATTTTGTCGTTCTGAAATTAGCGAGTTGATGTACATCACCGCCCACGACATGACCATAGTGAGAAGAAAGATTCCGATGACTTTAAAAATAAATGCCCGATTCATGATGAACTCCGAATGTGTAATGTGGAGTTAACAGAATAGTGAGCGATGGTGAAGTGTTGATGTGCTTGTGTGAAGTGAGCGTGAAGTACTGAATTATTTCTTTGGCAATGTAATAGTTGCAACTGCGCCAAGTATGTCGGCATTTGGTTGAGGTCTGTTTCCTAATGTGACTGAGCCGCCATGCAGCTTTACCACTTCTTGTACAAAATTTAGCCCTAGCCCCGTGCTTTTTTGCCCAGCATTGATTGAAAAATCAGGGCGAGGTAATGAGTAGAATTTATCAAATATCTTATCCAATGCGTAGTCAGGAATTCCGCTTCCCATATCAATTATAGTGAGTTTGATCTGCGTTTGGCTAGTTTCAGTCGCTACATTAATTTCACCATTTGGCGGACTAAAATCAAGCGCGTTCTCTAGTAAGTTGTAAATCGCCTGACCGAGTAAAAACGTGTCAGCTTGAATCTCAACCGAGTTAAGTGGTGAAAATTTAAACTGGACGTGATTTTGTACGGCTTTGTGAGTTAAGTGCGTAATCTGCGTTTGCACTAAGTCATTTAAATTCACTGTAGCTAAATGTTGTAATTGTTGCTGGTGTTCTAAGGTTGCCAAGCCCAGCATATTCTGAATGATGGTCTGCACGCGATTTGATTGCGTTTTAATTTGCGCTAAAAAATGCGCTTGGGTTTCTGGTGGCATGCTGGGTGAAATAAGCTCTAAAGCTGCTTGAATGGCTGTAATTGGGCTTTTTAACTCATGTGTTAAGTGCTGAACGGAGTCCTGAATATATTGTTTGCCGTCTAACTCGCCGCGCATGGTTTGCATGGCTTTGGCGAGTTCAGTGAGTTCGTCATTGCTGGATGTTGGCGGCGCAGCTTTTTCACCGTTCGTCACTTTTACGGCATAGTCTCTCAGTGCGTTAATTTTTCGGGTAAATCGCCAAGTGAACAGTACACCGATAATGAGTGAAAGCCCAAACAATAATGCGCCCCAACGAATGATTTTATTTTGTGCGCGCTCAATAAATGGCAATAAAGTGCGGTTAGCTTTGGCTACCGTGAGTGAGCCAATAATCTTACCGCCATCTTTAATTGGCGCAGCGATGTACATAATAGTGTCGCTTTCCTCATCGCCAATAATGGCAGGGCTGGAACGCACGCCGTACTTGCCTTTTAATGTGAGATAAACATCGTTCCATTTAGAGTAATCTTGGCCAAGCGCTAGATTTGCCGAATCAAAAATGACAATGCCATTGGTGTCAGTAATATAAACGCGGTAGTCTGCAGACTGTTTTTTGATGCCCCAAATATTCGCTTTGGTGGCGTGTGATTGGTATTTAATAAGACTTTGTGCAAAGTTGCCAGTTTGAATCGTAGCGGTTTTAACGTCGTTTGCAGCAAGTTCAGCCAGTACGTTTGCCGTATCTACCAGCGTATCTTCCATGGCTTGGCGCACACCAGGCTTAACTTCATCGACAAATACATACAATACAAACCAAGCCGCAAGTCCGACCAGTAAGAAATAACCTAAGAAAATTTTAAGGCTAATTTTCACTTTTTAACTCGATTTACTTTTTTGTCATACCAACGAAAGTCGGTATCTAGCGTCTTTAGGTCACTGGATTCCTCGTCAGGCACGGAATGACGAAACGGGTAGGTTGAAATATTGAGCGCTAACATCATGGTCTTATTTCTAAGCCTGCAGGCTATAGCCCATGCCACGATGCGTAATGATGGCTTCACTCTGCATATCCACCGCGCGTAATTTTGCACGCAAAGTCTTAATATGCGCATCCACAGTACGTTCCAACGTATTCTCGGCATTCACCCACACAATATCCATCAATTGATTACGCGAAAATACGCGTTGCGGCTGCTGAATCAAAGTTTTAAGGAGTAAGAATTCATAACGCGTTAAATCTAACAGCTGACTACGGTATTGAATACGATTGGCAAGCTCATCCACTATAAGTTGGCTATTTTTATGATGCGTCTCTTGTTTTAGCGCTGTACGACGCATTATTGCGTTCACACGCGCAACCACTTCGCGAGGGCTAAACGGCTTGGTGACATAGTCATCGGCGCCTATTTCTAAACCGACAATACGGTCAATTTCATGATTACGCGCGGTTAAAAATAGTATGGGGATGTTCGATTCGGCACGTATCAGCTTGCATACATCAAAGCCTGTCATGTCTGGCAGGCCTACGTCTAAAATCACAAAATCAAAAGTCTGTTGCTTAATTTGCGTCATCACATCACCACCTAAAAGCTTGTGGGTGGTGGCGATACCTGCTTCTTTAAAAGCATAAATCAGTGTTTCTGCAATTGCAGGTTCGTCTTCAATAATCAGTACATGGAGTGGCATGCCATTATTTTAGATGAGAAAGGCTATCAATGTTACGTTTCATTATCCATTTGATCTAAGGCATCGGTAATGACTTGCTCATTATGCGGGCGTACTAAGCGACTCAACTCGACACCATCTTTTAGAAATACTAATGTCGGCCAAAGTTTGACGGCATACAGACGTCCTAATCTCTGTCCTTTACCATCCTCAATCTTGATATGTTTCACATTGGGATAATTAAGTAGGGCTTTAGCTATGATTGCTTGAGCGCCTTGGCAATAAGAACACCAGTTTGCGCCAAACTCAATGACTGTTAGACCATTTAATTGCTCGATTTCTGCTTTATTCATTTGAGTATTTTGCATCATAATTATTTAGGTTCATTACAGTGCTTGCTTAAAATTGGTTCGATTTCTGGATTTCTAGGCATAGCAGTCACTTAGCGCTCATATCCCCACGCACCTCACAATGTTATCCACAGAAATTGTGGAGACTCATCATCACCAGAATCCTTGTTGCAGTTATATCGCAAATCTCTGTTAAAGTGAATTTTTAATCGTAACTCGCTCAAAAAGCTAATTTGTTCTTTAAAATAGCGCCAAGTCAATTAAACTTCAATAAGTTAAGCTAGATTTAATTAGACGTGGAACATCAATTTCAAAGGTTAGAGTAATGGCAGAAAAAGAATACGACGCAGACTCGGTAAAGGTTCTGAGAGGATTAGAACCAGTACGTGCCAGACCTGGCATGTACACACGCACAGACTCACCTACGCACATTGTGCAAGAGGTGATCGATAACGCGGCTGATGAAGCATTGGGTGGTCATGCGACCACTATTCAGGTCACTATTTTTAAAGATGGTGCGGTTGAGGTCACTGATAACGGTCGTGGTATTCCTGTTGAAATTCCAAAAGGTGAAACACAGCCTGCGGTAGAGCTTGTCTTCGTACAATTGCACGCTGGCGGTAAGTTTGATAAAGAGGACGAAAATAGTTCGTATCGCTTTTCAGGTGGTCTGCATGGAGTAGGTGTTTCTGTAACCAATGCGCTATCTACAAGGTTAGATGTGACGGTTAAGCGCGACGGCAAAGTGCATAGCCTTTCTTTTGAAAATGGCAACTGCGTTACGCCGTTAACAGAAACTGGCAAGTGCCTTAAAAAAGATACTGGCACCAAGGTAAAGTGCTGGCCTGATCCTAAATACTTTGATTCGCCTAAAGTTTCACTTCAGCAGCTAGAGCATTTGATTAAATCAAAAGCGGTGTTACTGCGTGGTGTAAGCGTTACCTTGTCAATTGAGGGCAATGACAGCTTTGAAGAGCGCTCTTGGACTTATGTTGACGGCTTGCCACAATATTTAGATGAGTTAATCGGCGAGCGTGAGTACGAGGATGATGAAACGCCGATTCCTATCATTTCAGGTGAGTTTTACCATCATGAGAATACCGATGGCATATCAAAAGGTGAGGGCGCGATTTGGGCGTTGTCATTTGGTTCAGGTGGCGGACGCGGTGAATCTTACGTCAACCTGATTCCTACGCTCTCTGGCGGCACCCACGAGGCTGGCATGCGTAATGGGGTGTTTGAGGCGGTTAAGTCGTTTATGGAGCATCACAGCATGATGCAACGCGGCGTTAAAGTCTCATCAGAAGATGTGTGGAATAACGTATGTTATGTATTGGCGGCAAAAGTATTGGATCCGCAATTCCAAGGTCAAACCAAAGAGAAGCTCACTAATCGTGATGCCATGAAAATGGTGGCATCGGCCGTGAAGCCTTATATGGAAACATGGTTGAGTCAAAACGTAGACCATGCAAAGCGTATTTCAGACTTGGTGAACCGTTCTGCCGCGGCACGTAATAAATCTACGCAAAAAATTGAAAAGCGTAAATCAAGCGGCATTAATCTGATGCCAGCAAAACTGACTGACTGTGAAGCAGCTGGGACGATGGAAGCAGAGTTGTTCTTAGTGGAAGGTGACTCCGCTGGCGGCAGCGCGAAGATGGGGCGCAATAATGAGTTTC
>JANLZY010000101.1:0-1840 GCA_031359365.1 Methylotenera sp.
TTAATGCCGATAGTGTGTGCGTGATTGAGTGGCCTGAAAAAGCACAAAATGTGCTGCCAACACCAGATGTCAATATTACTTTTTCTATTAAAAATGTAGGTCAAAATTTAGGACGTAGTGTTAATCTATCTGCACACTCAATATTAGGACAACAATGTCTGCATACAATTTCTACTCAGAGTTGATGATTTAACATGATGAGCTTTAATAAAATAAACAATGCTTTCTGGTCATTTAAAAAGACCGTATGTGTAGGCTTGATGTTGTCGGTAAGTTTTTCTTTTACACAACTTAATTTTGCTGCATCGGCGCAAGCAGTGAGTATTGTTACAGCTGCACGCGTATGGCCGGCGCAAGATTACACGCGCATCACACTAGAGTCTGCCCAACCGTTTGTTTATAAAATGTCCGTGATTCAAAATCCTGATCGCGTGGTGGTGGATATTGAAAATATCGATTTAAACCTCGTGGTTAAATCATTAAGCGATAAAATTTTAGCTAGCGACCCTTATATTAAGCAGATTCGCGTCGCTAAATTTCAGCAAAATGTGGTGCGCCTAGTGGTGGATTTAAAAACAGAAGCAAAACCCAACGCATTTACTTTAATGCCAACAGGCGATTACAAGTATCGCTTGGTGCTTGATGTATATCCGCTCAAAGATCCACTCATGGCGATGATCGCAGAACGTGATGCTGAGACTAACTCAGTAAATACTAGCTCAACACCACAAACTGAAGCAACCAATCAAGTGACTGTTGCGCAAGAGTCAACTGGTAGTTCAAGTCAGCCAAAGGTCATTGTGGAGCCTTTGCCACCACAAGTTGAAACTACCGAGCCCAATGCTACCAAAATAACTAAACCTGCTGAAACCACCAAGCCAGTTGAACCACCCATAGCGAAAGTAGAAGTTAAAACACCTGAAGTTAAGAGCTCAGAAATTAAAAGCCAAGAAGTTAAAAGTCAGGGAGCTAGCCAAAACGCTTCACAAGAAGCTGCACCGACCAAGACTAAAAAAAGTGGCCGTCAAATCATTATTGCGATTGACGCTGGTCATGGTGGTGAAGACCCAGGTGCGCGTGGCGCAAATGGTAGCCGTGAAAAAGATGTTACTTTGATGATTGCTAAAAAACTAAAAGAAAAAATTGATAGTGAGCCTAATATGCGAGCCGTGCTCACGCGCGATAGTGACTTTTTTATTCCTTTGCATGGCCGTGTAGTGAAAGCACGCAATATGCAGGCTGATTTATTTGTTTCTATTCATGCAGATGCATTTACCAATCAATCAGCAAAAGGCTCATCAGTATTTGCTTTATCTGAGCGTGGTGCCACCAGTGCCAGTGCGCGCTATTTAGCTAAAAAAGAAAATGAATCCGATTTAATTGGTGGCGTGAGTCTAGATGATAAGGATCCAGTATTGGCGAGAACCTTGCTAGATTTATCGCAAACTGCAACGATCAACGATAGCTTAAAGTTAGGTAAGGCAGTGCTGACACAAATCGGTGCAATCAATACTTTACATACTAGCCGAGTTGAACAAGCGGCTTTTGCGGTGTTGAAATCACCTGATATTCCGTCGATTTTGGTCGAAACCGCTTTTATTAGTAACCCAGAAGAAGAGCGTCGACTGAACGATGCAGACTATCAGGATAAGCTAGTCACATCGATTTTGACGGGAATTAAAAAATACTTTGCTACGAATCCAGCGCTAGCTAAAACTAAAGTAGCCTCAGACTAAGTTTTAATTAAACTAATTTTGTGTTTGCTGCGTTAAGAGATTCTTAGCGCTTAGTCTTCAAGAAATCAATTTCTCTCGTAGTATCTCCATAACCCGCTTGAGTG
>JANLZY010000111.1:0-3613 GCA_031359365.1 Methylotenera sp.
GAACTGTATTAGCTCAGCGGAGTTTGGGGATATGGGGCACTCGACTACATTTAGTGATAATTTGGTGGAAGTGGTGTTGGGGTAGTATTTGAGATAGGGATGCTACTATGCATCTCTTCTGGAGGGTTGTTCAATCTCACTCTACACAAGCGCTTAAAAATAACAGTCCAAATGGAGTGACATTGATTCGACCTCTGTAACATTTGAATATTGGAAATTCTGGAACTATTGGGCTGTTTTTGTAGTGTTCGTGAATATCCGCTTCAATTGGAATGTAAAGAGACTCAGGTATTACAGTTTGATCTCTTCTGATTTTTACTAATCCAAGACCCTCAAAGTTGCTAATGTAGGCAACAAGGTTTTGTGGGTATGCAAGTTTAATGTTCGGTTGTATAGGTAATGACATCTCAACTAATTCAAGCCAATGGTTAGTTGTGGGGTTCGTTAACCGAGCGGTTACAAATGGTTGAGCATGAGCTACCTTAAATTGTTTTAGTAAAATGGCTTCGTCTGGTGATAAGTTATTGATGACGTTTACAAAGCTGGGGTGTGTTTGGGATTGAGTTTCTGAAACTGAAGCCTTAGCAAGTAAGTTGATGTAGAGTTCTTTTAAATCAATGTCTTGAATGTACGAAAGTTTCTCAGCAATTGGGACGCCTACTTCGGGTGGTATAGGTGAAATTTGTTCAGGAGGGATATCGGCTAACTTTTGTCGATAGCGCTCAAGATTAGCGTCCAATGAAATCCGCGAGCGTTCATTTAGTAGTTGAGCTGGCCATAGAATGGTATTACCCAGGCCAAGCACTGTACTCAATGCTTTTCCAACTTGAGCAACTCCTGGTTTGGCTAAGTCACCATAGATTTCTTTTAACAAACCTTGCTCTTTTGCTGCTTCAGCTAATGCGGGTAATAGGTCTAATGACATAAAATTTTATTTTAATTCATTTACTTAAGTTGCTATTTATACATATTAACCAATAGTAATTAGAGGTGCAACCTTTGTCGCTCTCGCGCGACATACGAGTTTCTTTCTTTTGCTTAGCCAAAAGAAAGAAACCAAAGAAAAGGCTACCCCCTCCCGCTTGTTTCCTAAGATTTACATAATAATGGGGCGGCAATCGGAAACTCGCCAATAAATTCACTTGGCTCAAACAGCCGCTTGCCGAAAACTCCCCATCATCATGCAAATCTTAGGCGCGGTAGCAGGGGATTGAAAGTCAAAAACGATGAGTTTTCATGGTTGGGAGTTTAATGCAACAATCACTCGTTCGTCATTCCCGCGTAAGCGGGAATCCAGTTTAGGTGGTGGTGATATATGGATGTTGAAAGATGTAATCCTGAAATTTATCTCGCCTAGATTCCCGCCTTCGCGGGAATGACAGTAAGTGGTCGCTTACTCAGTCGGCTGGTATTTCGGGAATCATAAATACTCCGTCATTTCGTGCTCGACACGGAATCTAGTGACTTTAGTTTTGAGTTGCTGCTTTATTCAAAAACACGACTTTATTCTTGCCTGAGTTTTTGGCGTGATACATTGCTTTATCCGCAGCCATCATGAGCTTTTTGGGGGTAAATGCATCCGACCTGTGAATAGCGACGCCGATACTGACACCTACAGATAGCATGGCATTATCGATTGGAATCGGATTTTTTAATGCGTTGATAAGTCGGTTGGCTAGTGTTTCTAGCTCGTCTTTGTCTTTAAATTTTTGCACAATTAAAGTAAATTCGTCGCCACCTAGGCGGGCTAAGGCATCGTGCTCTCTTAAACAGTTTTGAAATAGTTGGCTAACGGTAATGAGAAGTTGATCGCCTATTGCATGGCTGTATTGGTCGTTGACGGTTTTAAAATTGTCTAAGTCCATATAGAAAATGGCATATTTTTGTTTTTCTATAATCGCATTATCGTGAATGTTTTGTAGTCTGCTTTCAAATCCACGTCTGTTTAATAAATTGGTAAGCGGGTCATGTGTGGCTTGATGGCTAAGGTGATCAACCTTGTTTGAGCTGGATAAAATGACTTTAAATAAGTGTAGCGTGTGTAAATATGAAAAGATCAAGATGCCGAAAATCATTATCGCTAGAGTGACGCCTGCAATAATGCTGTAACGGATAGTAGTTTGCATGCGGTTGCTAAGTGTATGCCGACGCTCAAGCAGGTCTTGGTCAGCCTCCATCAACGCTGTACGGATGTTATCCATGACGGCTTTACCACGGTCTTTAGATAAGCTAAGGTGTGAGGCGTATGAACCCGCATTGAGTTGCACTGAGGTGCTGGCTTCTATAATGCTAAACTTAGCATCGCAAAGCCGCTGTATTTTCTCTAACATTGGCGTTAGCGCAGTGAGTGTGCGGGCGCTTTTAGTGAGATCACCTATGGTTTTATACGCTTGAATTTTGCTTTCATTGTAATGATCAAGAAACGTGACATTATTTGTGATTAAATATCCGCGCTGGCTAGTTTCAGCGTCTAATACCGCATTTCTAAGTGTGATAATGTTAAAGCGTTGCGTGTCGATGAAGTCTTTGTTCTTCTCGATTTTGTTTAAATTGTACATCGTATAAAAAAGACTCAGCATGACCACGCTAATTAATAGCGACGCCGCAAGAAGCGGGTAGATGATCTCTTTCTTATAGTTCAACATGTATAACTTAGGGTTAGCATTCTAATAATTTTAATTATAATAGCGCTAAGATAAATGTGATTTTCCAGTTATCGGCAATTTTACCTATCAATTCAAAAGATTAAGCACAATATGAATATATACGCCCTAGCAAAACCTTTGTTGTTTTGCTTAGATGCCGAAGTCGCGCATGATGTCACTATTAAGAGTCTAAAGCTAGCGACTAAGTTGCATTTAACGCAATGCTTAAATCAAGCGCCTGTTTGCCAGCCAAGAACAGTCATGGGGATCACCTTTCCTAACCCAGTCGGTTTGGCTGCAGGTTTAGATAAAAATGGCGCGGTGATTGATGGCATGGCTGCCTTAGGTTTTGGTTTTATTGAAGTGGGCACCGTGACGCCTCGCCCACAACCTGGTAACCCAAAACCTCGTTTGTTTCGGGTAAAAGAAGCGCAAGGCATTGTGAACCGTTTTGGGTTTAATAATTTGGGTGTGGATAATTTAATCGAGAATGTGAAAGCCGCACAATACAAGGGCGTACTGGGTATTAACATCGGCAAAAATTTTGATACACCGATGGAAAATGCGGTAGATGATTATTTGATTGGCATGCAAAAAGTGTATGAGCATGCTAGCTATATCACTGTGAATATTTCATCACCCAATACTAAAAACCTACGTGCTCTACAAGAGAAAGAGGCTTTGTCTCACTTGCTGGCTACGCTCAAATTAGAACAAACCAAGCTTGCTAATCAGCATGGTAAATATGTGCCTATCACCTTAAAAATTGCGCCAGACTTAGAGCTTGAGCAAGTAAATGAAATTGCTGACTTATTGATGCAACATAAAATTGACGGTGTGATTGCTACTAATACAACTTTATCGCGTGAAATGGTGCAGGGTATGGCACATGCAGAAGAAACCGGTGGCTTATCTGGTGCGCCTGTACGTGAGAAATCAACGTTGGTGATCCAGCAGTTATCGCAACG
>JANLZY010000140.1:0-3884 GCA_031359365.1 Methylotenera sp.
TGGGGTTAGAAAAATCGGGATCTTATAATAGTTTGGCTGATAGCTGTCACTTCTCCCGGTAAACGTTCCAATATTGGCGTCGATATCCACCTGCGATCCTGTTGGGTCTGCGAAATGATAGTTCATGTTATAATTCATAACCGTTCTGTCATCATGTTGCTGGTCGGTTGCAAATAAAACAGATGTTGGGATTATCTTGCTTGATTTAGATCATTTTAAAAATATTAATGATCAGTATGGGCATATTGCTGGTGATCAGGTGCTTAAAAACGTTGCAACTACCTTGAAAACAGCCGTGCGAGCTGCAGACTTTATTAGTCGTTGGGGCGGCGAGGAATTCTTAATTGTAGTACGTGATTGCAGTACAGAGAATTTGCTGACATTAGCTGAGAGTATTCGTAGTGCAGTCGAACTGAAAAGTGACATGCACAATAAGGTGAGCATTAACGTGACAGCCAGCTTAGGTGTAGCTTTAAGATCCTATGGGGAAGAACTTGAGCATCTAATCGGTCGTGCAGATAAAGCCTTATAGCAAGCAAAAGGCGCAGGCCGTAATCAGGTGGTGCTGGCTAGTTGATAGTACTGGCAGCTTCTAATGAGCTGCCTAGTATTGCCTAATCGACTGAATCTAATGAGTAGGGTAGTTGCTTGATGCTAAAGGCAATGTTGTTCCAATAAATATCGCCAAGCGCTAAACTCTCTAATCTACATTCAACTAAAACAACAAACCCTGCATCAATGGCTGGCGCACAGCGCACAATTTTACCAATGGCTTGTTGATTAGCATCCATAACATCATCGCCTAAGGTTGGGCCGATATCACTTGCAATATGGGCTAGCTGAGTGCGACGTTTTACTTTACCAAGATAATGCGTACGCGCCACAATCTCTTGCCCTGTGTAGCAGCCTTTTTTGTAGTTAATAGCGTTTAGTGCATCCAGATTCAGCATCTGCGGCACAAATTCTTCTTGGGTGCTCAGGTAAACATCAGGAATGCCTGCCTGTATTTCTAGCCATTCCCAGCAAGCTTTGCCCACGGGCTTGCAGTCGCTTTTCAAAGCTAGCCACATGGTTTTTGCTTGTTCGGTATTACCAACTATTTGGTAGCGCGGCATACCTGCATTAGGCATGCAAATGATGGTGCCATTTTCATTATTAGCACTTTCATAGGCAAGCTTGGGAACTGTAGCAAAAAACGGGGCAAGTAAATCTACAATGTTATTGCCGCTCAAGCCGATTCTGACGGTGCTGTCTGATACATCATTGATTGTTACTTTTGCACGCATCACGTACATTCTCAAGCGCTTGGTGATAGGTTCGAGTAGCTTTTGGTTGAATTCTAAATGCAACTTTTGATTGTGTGAAAAAGCAAAAAATAATGCTAGTAAACGCCCTTTAGGACTGCAGTAACCTGTGTAATGGGCATGATTATCACCGATTAATCTCACATCATTGGTGACTTGGCCTTGTAGGAAAGTAACAGCATCATCGCCGCTGACCTCTAACAAGCCTAGATGTGATAGATCACAAATAACATTTTGATTCTGCGTGCATTGCAGCTCATTTTCTATATTGCCGAATGAAGTAATTGTTTCGTTATTAATCACTGCGCCTTGAATGAATTGATATTCTTGCCAGTCATTGTTTGCCATGTGGTACTCTTTTATTTAATGAATTTTTTAAATTGAAACTAAGTATATTATATCTTGAAGCCAATCAACCTTATATTCAAGCCCTCGAGTAAGTTAACCGCATTGCTAATCATAGCAGGACTATTTTTTAGTTTTATGCTTTTATTGACACCAGTTCCATTTAGTTTAAGCATTCTCTTACTGTTGCTTATACTGGTATCGACTAGTTATTTTGTCATGCTTGATGGGCTGCTGAGCCTGCCGAAATCTTGGAAGTTGTTGATAGTAAATAAGGCAGGTGTGTGTCATTTGACACAAAAAAATGACGAGAATTTTGTGGTGAATATCATGCCAGATAGCTTTGTCAGTGCTTACTTAACTGTCTTACATATTGTTCCAGAAGACTTTAGATGGTTCAAGGTTTGGCAAAATCGCTATATTTTGTTGTTGCAAGATAATATCGATGCCGAATCATTTCGACAGCTAAGAGTATATTTACGTTGGTATAAAAATGCTGTTAACCATCATTCTAAATTATCAGATTAACAGAATTCCATTAATTGATATGGTTGTCGTGCGCAATCTGTAGTTCGTTTCTAGTGTGTTTTCTTCTAATAGCATTTTTTCTATAAAGCCTAAGTGCCTCGCCAATCTGCTTGATTGGGTGTTTGCTAAAGTAGGCGGCTAATAATAATAAGCCAGCTAAAGAAGCCATTACCCAGCTTAAGTCAAATGGTGCAACATCGCGACGTGCAGGTTTTTGATTTTTCATGGCATCTAATATGGTGTGTACATTGTCACCATCCACATAAGTTGAGCCGACCTCTTTAGCGATACTCTTCATATACTCTGAGTTAAGTTTTGAAATAAAGCGGTCTTGTTCGCCACCCGCCACATTGTCATCTCTAATACCAAGGTTTGACTCGGAAATTTGCGCAATACCAGGCTGCAAAGCAAAGCTTTCATTTGACCAATAGCCAATCAATTGATTTTTTTCACTGAGTTTTGGAATCGATGCGCCTTTTTCAGAGCCTACACCAACTAATAACCAGCCATCAGCCCCTTGAAAGTTAGTGAGATCTTTGGTGTTGAACGCATGCAACTTAGGCGCTTCTTCACCATCGGTAAAGAATACGACTTGAGCTGTTTCGGGGAAACTGCGAATAGCTCTAGTAATACTGAACAAGCCTTCACGAATGCGGCTGTTGCCTGACCACGCAGTCCTCCAGTCAAGGTGATCGATAGTGTCTTGGATCGCCGCAAAGTTATCGCATACCTCAATTGGGTTATATAGCGCGGCAACACTAACGCCCGCAAACAAGCCAACACTCACTTTTGTGCCGCATGGCAGTGATGAAACAACTTCATGCAACATTTTTTGTGTATGAGCCATCCGCGATGCTGGTTTTCCATCTACAGTCGTGTCGACGGTATTCATACTTTGTGTAATGTCAGCAACTAATAAGTACGTGTAGATATTATGTTTAACTGGCACAGTAATGTGAAACATTGCCAGGATCAGCATTAACATAGCGCCACCTAGAAGTGCAGAGTCGCGATGCGTTTTAAAATAGGCGATAAGCTTTTTCATACAATATATCTCTAAGGAAGGCCTACAGGAATATTGCCCATAATTAGGCCAGGGGAGTCTGATTCACCCACGCCTGGTGTAGGCGTTTCGGGTAACAAAGTAATCACGCGGTCTAAATTGCGGCGTGTACCCCAGTTGCTATTATCTAACTTAAGTGCCTGTTTGTATGAACTATGGGCTTGAGTTAATAGATACTCAACTTCATCTCTCACTTTAGGGTCATTACCGCCACTGACTTGTAAGCTCTTTAAGAAAAACATATTGCCTATATTGTGATGTACTGCAGCTCGCTGGCTAAGTGTACCTTTTTCTGTGAGCTGAGAAAATAGCAGCGTAGCTTCTTTATGACGCTCATTACTTGCAAGCCAGTAAGCCGTTGCAAACTTAGCTTCGTAGCTTTGCCTGTCTGTCTGCGGATTTTTACCAGTGCTGACCGCATGATTAAAAGCATTAATCTGACGTATGCGATTAAGCTCTGCGGCAATGCCTGCTGCTGAAGCTACAGCAATTAAAATGAGTGTAATTGTCAGATGTTTGACCGTGATTGATTTTAAGCTAAGGCTCATATATTTACTTTCCATGTTCTAAACTCTAGGTATTTAACGCCAAGCAACAAGGCAATCATCAGCGCTGCAATGATGAAGCAGAGTTGAGTAAAATCG
>JANLZY010000147.1:0-8356 GCA_031359365.1 Methylotenera sp.
CATGATGGAAAGCTTGGCAACTGTAATTACATTTTTTGTGACGATATTGCCGTGGCTATTATTTGGTATTCCTATGCTAATTTTAGCGCGTAAGTTGTGGGCTAAAGTTAAAGTGAGATGGCAAAGCAAGTAACTTGAATTAAGTCTGCGAGACTTTGGCAGCCGAGTAATTGAATGTTAAATTAAAGGCAAGACCTCAATGATTAATACCAACCAAGTCACGCGAATCGCAATCATCACTTTGTTGGCGATAGGCTGCATTTATGTATTGCTGCCTTTTATGGCAGCGGCTTTATTTGCCGCCATATTTTGTTTATTTACATGGCCGCTTTATCACCGATTGTGGCTACGCTTACGCAAGCGAGATACATGGGCAGCCATGATCATGACCTTGTTATTGCTCATCGCTTTGATTCTGCCTATGGCATATCTTGCAATGAACTTGGCCGACTCCTCAGATCAGCTATTCAACAAGTTGGGTACTAACTTACAAAATTTGCAACCACAAGTGCCTGATTGGATACGTAACTTACCTATTGTAGGCGAGCAAGTTAGCCGCTCATGGGAGCGTGCCACAGCCAGTCATGAAGAGTTGATGAAGCTCTTGCGGCAGTATTATGAACCTATGCGCACTTTTGCTTTACGTGCAGTGCAATTGGTGGCAGGTGGATTTCTACAGTTGCTTTTGGTCGTGTTTGTGGCATTTTTCTTCTATCGTGATGGCGCAAAAATTGCTCAAGGTCTTATTACCATCGTGCGCAGATTAGGTGGCGAGCTTGGTGAAGAAATGCTTATTCTTTCATGCAATACCGTGAAGGGCGTCATGTTAGGCATATTTGGCACCGCATTAGCGCAGTCGACCGTGGCCATGGCTGGATTTTTACTGGCAGGTGCGCCAGCTCCGTTATTACTAGCATGCGCCACATTTTTCTTATCGGTTGTGCCTTTAGGGCCGCCCCTAATCTGGGGGGGGGCTTCATTCTGGCTTTATAGCCAAGGTGAGCATGGCTGGGCGATATTCTTAGCGCTGTATGGTTTGCTAGCGATTAGCACGGTAGATAATGTAGTTAAGCCAATACTTATTAGCCACTCTTCACATTTGCCTTTATTACTCATTGTGTTTGGCGTGCTTGGTGGCGCTTTAACTTTTGGGTTTATTGGTATTTTTCTTGGGCCAACATTGCTTGCGGTAGGTTTTACACTCATGTTGCATTGGATGACTTTGCAAAACAAAAAGCTACTAGAAGCTCCAGAGTGATCTTAAGTCGTACCATTGAGGCTGTGGTTATTAAAAGTTAGGAGGAACTAATGATTAATAAAGGTTTTTTTACATTAGGTTTTGTGGTTCTTGCGATTTCAGCAAGCTTAGGCACAGTTTTGGCATCTGAAGAAAAGCCTATCAAAGAAGTCTCTGAAGATGACTATATTGGTGATGTGCCTAGAGTGCTTACAGTATCTAGGTTGTCACAATCTATCGCCGATGCACCTTCCGCTGTGACGGTGATAGACCGCGAAACCATTCGTGCAGCTGGGATTGTTGACCTTCCTGAAATATTTCGTTTAGTCCCCGGTTTTTATGTGGGAGCGAATGCTGGATTCGTACATAACACCAACTATGCTGTCAGCTACCACGGCATGACGACTGCTTATGCGGGCTCTATGCAAGTGCTGGTGAATGGCCGCTCGGTCTACAACCCTTTATACGGAGGTGTGCAGTGGAGTGAGCTACCTATTGCAATAGCTGATATTGACCGTATTGAAATCACACGAGGCCCCAATGCTGCGAGTTATGGCGCCAACTCTTTCTTTGGTGTGATTAATATCATCACACAAAGCCCATCAGATCAACTTGGTGCTAGCGTAAGCGCCACCTATGGCGATGGTCGGCATGAGGCGTTTGCCCGATATGGCGCTAAACAAAATGATTTAAGCTATCGAGTGACTGCGGGCTATCGTGACGATGATGGTCTGGATAGGCGTTATGACTTTAAGCGTACTCGCTTGTTAAATTTGCAAGTTGATTATAGAGTGAATGATAAAAATAACCTTGAATTTGAGTTTGGACTAGTGACTGGTGATCGTGAAGATGACCAGTCACTTAATACTGTTCGTTTTTTTCAGCCTAGATTAAGAAGCATCGAAAATAACTATCAGTTAGTTCGCTGGCGGCATAACGTAAGTGACAATAGTGATTTTTTATTACAAGCTTATCACTCGTTAAACACATCTGATGACGTTATCAATAGTGTTGACTTAAGTAGTTTTCAGTTTTTCACCAACCTTGCAGTTCCAAGCTTTATACAAATTAATAATAATATTGAAATGGAGCGTTATGACCTAGAGGCGCAGCACAACTTTTCTATATCTTCATCTTTAAGAGGCATTTGGGGAGCAAGTATTCGTCAGGACAACATGTACTCGCCTTATTATCTTGGTACGCACAATACTGACACATTTAGTTTGCAAAGACTGTTTGGTCATGCCGAGTGGCGCCCATTAGATCGTGTAGTGTTAAATTTAGGAGCTATGGTAGAAAATAATAGCTTTATAGGCACTAATACTTCACCTCGTGCCAGTGTTAACTTTAAATTAGCTTCGAATCAAACCGTCCGATTTGGTGTTTCAACTGCATTAAGAACACCTAACTATTTAGAGGAAAAATTCAACACTAACATTATTGTTCCTAGACTAAATACTGTGCCGTACATAGCGGAATATTTTGCAGATAGTACAAACCTTAAACCAGAGCGAATAATTTCTAGAGAAATTGGCTATTTGGGTGATTTTGGTAAACTTAGCTTGGATACTCGTGTCTTCTATGATGATATTCATGACTACATTAAATCTGATATTGATAGGAGCCTCAATATAGGTTCGCTTACACCTTCAGGTTATCAGTTGATAAAGCAGCCTACATTTTACACAAATGCTGGTGACGTCAACTTAAGTGGCTTTGAAACACAAGTCAAATGGCGGATTACTAACGATGACCATTTATTGCTAAATTATGCTTATGTAAGCATTGATGCTGACGAAAAACAAACTGCAAGTAAGATTACCATGTCTATGCCCAGTAGCACTTTTAGCGGCCTGCTCACTCACCGTTTTAACTCGCAATGGGATGCCAGCTATGCCTATTATCAAACCAGTGAAGTTACCGCTTTAGGGGATGGTGATTATGTCGGTTTAGCGAGAAGATCTGATATTCGCGTGGCGCGTAAGTTTAAAGCAGAACATATGAGCGGTGAGGTTTCTGCTGTCGTTGAAAACTTATTTAACGAACATTATCAAGAATTTGCAGATTACAACACGCTTAAGCGTCGAGCACGCCTAAATGTTAGGTTAGATTTTTAATGCAATTTAATAATGAATTGAATAGTTGAGAAATCAGTTTTGTTATTGAAGCTAAATAAAAAAGTCTGGATGAGTGGTGTACTTGCATACGCAATGCTGGTGCTGGGTCTTTTTGTACCCTTCGTTGCACATGCCTATACGGGTGTGACTATTGTCATGAGCATACAAACGCCAGCCAACCTTGAGTTTGTTGATCAATTCAATGCCGAGCTTGCAAAGTATAAGCAAATTAATCTTAGAGTGAATGTCATTACGCTGCCAGACGCAGACAAGCTGGTGGTTGCTGAAAACAGTGAGTTAGTGATTGCGCTAGGTGTAAAGGCGCTAGAAGCGGCTAGCAAATTAAGACGGTCTACGCCTGTATTAGGCGTGTTTACCCCCTTGCCAGCTTTTAATAGCATCATGGCAAAAAATAAGCGCGATTTAGGTAATTTTAGCGCGATTGTCTTAGATCAACCTTTTGCGCGGCAAATGTCCCTAATCAAGCGCGTTTTGCCAGAAGCGCAAAAAATAGGCGTTTTACTCGGTACGACTTCTGCACAATATATGGAGTATGTGCGAGAAGAGGGTGAAAAGCGTGGGCTGAATATTCAGGAAGAAAAAGTTAATCAAGAAGCTGACTTAATTCCCCAATTAAAAAAACTCTTGGATAGCGTCGATGCTATTTTAGCGATTCCAGACCCCAGTATTTATAGCCGTGAAACAGCCCAACCTATTTTGTTAACGAGCTATCGCTATCAAAAACCTATTTTTGGCTATTCTCAATCTTATGTACGTGCCGGCGCTTTAGCTGCGGTGTATAGCACTAGTAAGCAACTGGCAAAGCAGGCTGCAGAAATCGCGATTAGATCGCGCGTAGCGCCGAGCGATTTGCCAACGCCGCAATTGCCAAAGTATTTTTCCATCATGTTGAATTATCAAGTCGCACGCTCGCTCAACATCCCATTAATGGATGAAGACGAGATTTTAAGGAAAATGCTAGAGTCTGACGCTCAAGAGGCCATGTAAAATGAAGAATCTCGGCATCAAATCACGTGTTATATTTTTGGGTACGATCCCAGCCTTGCTATTCGCAATTATTTTAATTGGATATGCAATCACCAATATTTTTGGTGTGTTAGATCAGTCACTAGAAGATCGAGGCAAGGTGATTGCTTCGCAGCTAGCCCCAGCCGCGGAGTATGGTGTAATTTCTGGTAATAGTCAGGTGCTGCAAAGATTGGTTCAGCAAACGCTTTCAAATGAGCCGGACTTAAGAACGGTCATGGTGGCCGATAGCCAAGGATTGAAGTTGGCATTGAGCGGTCGTGAATTGCCCAAAGCGATAATTACTAAAATTAGCAAAGAAAATCTGCAGCAACTTCCTCAAGATAAAGGCATTGTTTTTACATTTCCTATTTACCGAAGCTTAGTTGAGATCGATGATTTTTCTAATCTGAGTAGTAAAGAATTAGAAATGAAAATGTCTTACAGCCCGGAGAAAATTGGTCAGGTGTATGTCGAACTGAGTAACCAGACTTTACAAAATATTAAGCAGGATTTAATCGTAAAAATTTTCTTAATAGCTATTTTCGGCTTGGTTCTAAGTGGATTGTTGGCATGGAAGCTTGGTAGAAATATCACCAAACCTATTCAAGAGATTGCCCAAGCAGTGAATCGTATTGGTGAAGGCGTGTTTTCACATACGATTATGGAGGACTCAAGTGGCGAACTGAAAACCTTGCAAAAAGGTTTTAATTCCATGTCTAGTAGCCTAAAGCACGCTTATGAAAGCATGCAAGACAAGATAAATGATGCAACTTCAATGTTGCGACACCAGGCTCAGCATGATGATTTAACTGGTTTAATTAACCGTCGCGAGTTTGAAGTGCGCTTAGAGCGTTGCCTAAAAAGCGTGCATGAAAATAATGCACAACATATCTTTTGCTTTTTAGATTTAGACCAGTTTAAATTAGTGAATGATACTTGTGGGCATTCCGCAGGCGATGAGTTGCTTAAGCAGGTGAGTGTTTTATTGGCCAATAAAATGCGTGAGAGAGATACACTGGCGCGCTTAGGTGGTGATGAGTTTGGTTTGCTACTAGAAAACTGCACTTTGACCGATGCGCATCAAATCAATAATGCCTTGCTGAAAACCATTCGGGATTATCGTTTTATTCACGATGATAAAATTTTTAATGTTGGCGTCAGTATTGGTTTAGTGGTCATTAATCAAGGCTTTGAAAACGTCAGTGAGATTATTCATGCAGCTGATTCGGCCTGTTACTCAGCCAAATCAGCTGGGCGAAATCAAAGCTTTTTGTTTAACCCAGGTGATGTTGAAGTGGTTCGTCAGCGCAGTGCGGTAGAGTCAATATCAGACATTACCGATGAAATTGATGACGAGCAATTTATGCTTTATTGCCAGCCAATTGTGCCGCTCACCTCTCTAACGACACAAGTACAGCACTATGAAATTTTGCTTAGAAAAATTGATCTCGATGGCAAAATAATTCTGCCAACCACATTTATACCCTCTGCCGAAAGGTATCATTTGATGCCTAATATTGATAGATGGGTCATTAAAAACGTTTTCTTAGCGTACCAGCAGTTGTTAGATATTAATGCAGAAAAATGTAACTATATATTCTCAATTAACTTGTCTGGTACCTCATTAGGCGATAAAAGTTTGTTGAGCTTTATACAAGATATGTTCATCAAATATTCAATTCCGCCTGAGTCTATCTGTTTTGAAATTACTGAAACCGCTGCGATTGTTAATCTAAAAAATACCATTTTGCTATTCAGCGCATTGCGAAAACTGGGCTGTAGTTTCGCGCTAGATGATTTTGGCAGTGGTATGTCATCATTTACCTATTTGAAAAATTTTGACGTGGATTATTTGAAGATTGATGGTACTTTTGTTAAAGAAATGCATATTAATAAAATTGACCACGCCATGGTGCGCTCAATTCATAGCGTAGCCGAAGCTATGAATATTAAAACGGTGGCTGAGTTTGTTGAAAATGAAGAGATATTGCGTGAATTGAAAAGCATAGGCGTACACTATGGGCAAGGTCTCTATTTAGGTGGCCCAGTCACAGTCAAAGGATTGATTGAACGCTACGCAAAATTGCATGCGCAATAAATATGCACGTGTTTTAATGGCGCCTTAGCACTAAAACCCAAATAACAAGATGAACTTATGATAGAAACTGATCGCCTGATTGCCCCAGATGCTGAAAGCCCTCGTGAAGAAGCCTTAGAGCGTGCTTTGCGCCCCAAGCTTTTAGACGAGTATGTCGGGCAAGAAAAAGCACGTAGCCAATTAGAGATATTTATTAATGCTGCACGCGGTCGTAGTGAGGCGCTAGACCACGTATTGCTGTTTGGTCCACCAGGTTTGGGTAAAACTACTTTGGCACACATTATTGCCAAAGAAATGGGCGTGAATATGCGCCAAACTTCAGGCCCAGTGCTAGAGCGCGCGGGTGACTTGGCAGCCTTGCTGACTAATTTAGAACCTAATGATGTATTGTTCATTGATGAGATTCACCGACTATCTCCCGTGGTTGAAGAGATTTTGTACCCAGCGATGGAAGATTATCGACTAGACATTATGATAGGCGAGGGTCCGGCAGCGCGCAGTGTGCGTCTCGATTTGCCACCGTTTACCTTGATAGGCGCAACGACGCGTGCGGGTATGCTGACTAACCCATTGCGTGACCGCTTTGGGATTGTTTCAAGGCTAGAGTTTTATACTTCTGAAGAGCTGGCTCGAATTGTTCATCGTTCAGCTGGTTTATTAGAGGTGGAAATGGCGGACACTGGTTCGCTCGAAATTGCACGACGTTCACGCGGCACACCTCGTATTGCCAATAGATTGCTGCGCCGTGTGCGCGATTATGCTCAAGTAAAAGCTAATGGCATCGTGTCATCAGCAGTCGCTGATGCTGCGTTGAAAATGCTCGATGTCGATAAGTTAGGCTTTGATGTAATGGATAGAAAGCTGTTGCTCGCAGTGATAGAAAAATTTGGCGGCGGTCCTGTAGGCTTGGATAATCTAGCGGCTGCCATTGGTGAAGAGCGCGATACGATTGAAGATGTGCTTGAGCCTTACTTGATTCAGCAAGGTTATTTGATGCGTACACCACGCGGACGCATAGCCACGCAGCAAGCTTATCAACATTTTGAATTGCCTATGCCAAAGCATTTAAGTGGTGAAACGTGGCAAGAGTAAAAGCATGAGTCAGAACAGTTTTAGCTGGCCAGTCCGTGTGTATTACGAAGATACCGATGCAGGTGGCGTGGTTTATCACTCAAACTACTTAAACTTTATGGAGCGTGCCCGAACCGAATGGCTTCGTGCTTTGGGTTACGAGCAAACCGCAGTTAAAGATGAGTTAGGCGTGATTATTGTGGTACATAGCCTATCAATTAATTTTAAGAAGCCCGCAAGGTTCAATGACATGCTTGAAGTGCATTGCGAGCTGGCAAACGTCGGGCGTGGCAGCATAGAAATGGCACAAACGATTATCTGCGATGGTGTCGAATTGATTCAAGCCCATGTAAAAGCGGCATTTGTAGATGCTGAAACTTTTCGTCCGGTAGCCATTCCTACTGCTATGAAGCAAGACATGATTAGAATACAAGCAATAAATTTAAATGTGGAGAAGTTATGAGTATAAGTGCGGCCAATGATATGTCTATTTTTTCGCTAGTGGCTGGCGCCAGCCTGCCTGTGCAGATGGTGTTACTGGTGTTAATAGGCACCTCACTATTTTCTTGGTGGTATATTTTCATCAAGTTGGCAACGATTAAAAAAGCTGAGACTAATGCGGAAGACTTTGAAAAAGCATTTTGGTCTGGTGGTGATTTGAACAAGCTGTTTGAGGGCCTCGCCTCAAGCCGTCGTAAACCACAAGGTATGGCGAGTATATTTGAAGCGGGTTTTAGAGAGTATGTACGTCACAAACAACAAACGACAATGGACATCTCTGATGTAATGGAAGGCTCTCGTCGC
>JANLZY010000163.1:0-1904 GCA_031359365.1 Methylotenera sp.
TCTCAATGGCGAAGTTACTACATGGTTAGGCGAGCCTGCAAGCATTCTGACTAAGCTGGCAGACCACCGTTATATTGAGGCAAGCAACATTCAAGATGCACTATTGCTGCAACAGCTTTATGATTGGTATATTGCTGGTTACCTGAGTTTTGATTCTTTATAAGATATTCAAATTAAGGCGTTTAAATTTATGACGACTAACAACATTAATAACGCGCTTCTTCCAGATCAGATCATAGTCGGTGAACACCTCTACGCCGAGGCCATTAATCTAATTTTAGCCAGTGCAGAGCGTGAGTTATTGATTTTTGACCAAGATTTAAGTCATGGTGATTTTGCCAGCAAACAAAAATATGAGTTGTTTCAAGCGTTTTTAAATAAAAGCCCAAGCAATCAATTAACGATTGTTTTACAAGACACAGGATTTTTTCAAAACAAATGTCCTCGCCTGTTAGATTTACTAAAAATTTACGGACATAAAATGACGGTGTACGAAACTAATCAATCGGCAAAGCACGCAAAAGACTGCTTTGTATTGGCTGATGATAAACATTACGTTAAACGCATTCACATTGACCAAGCGCGCTTTAGGTATGGCTTGGATGACCTTGCAACCGCAGGATTACTCAATACACGGTTCAAAGAGTTGCTAGAAGCGACACAAGATGTTGTGACAATTTCAAGGCTAGGTTTATGAAACTACGAGTCACGATTACTGGCAAATGGTTAGGAGCGCTTTCGCTAGCAAGCTATTTACTTACACTATTACTGTTCTCACTCAATGCATTGGCGGCAACCGAGTTTAAGATTATTGATTTACAGCATCATTTTGCTGAAGATATCCTGCCTATCATTCAACCTTTAATCGGCAGTGATGGCACAGCAACAGGCATGCAGAACCACATAATCATTAGGGCTAGCCCAGAAAAAATGATAGAGATAGAGCAAATTATCTCTACACTAGATGTTGAACGTCAGAACCTAAAAATTACCGTAAGTCACAAGAGTAATTTACAAACTAACGATGATAACGTTGCAGTGAGTGATCGCAAGCGCATAGGCAATGTCACCATAGGTACAAATAAATACCCAAGAAAAGCGGCTGATGGCGTTCAGCTTGATATTGAAAACAATCAAAGCAGCACACGCAGCAATGGTAATCAATTCATTAACGTGATGGATGGCGAGCGCGCGTTTATTCGAGTTGGGCAATCTGTACCATATACCCAAGAATGGGTCATACTGACGCAGCGTTATGCCAGTATTCAGCGAACTACCGAATTTGTGGACATCAGCACTGGTTTCTCGGTGCGGCCTCGTAGCATTGGCAATCAAATTGAATTAGAAATTACGCCTAGAATCGCGCAGCTCAACCAAAATAAATATATAGACTTTGAAGAGCTCAGTACAATTGTCAGAGCGAATCGTGGCGAATGGCTCGATTTAGGTGGAACTATGCAACAAAAAGATGAGGTCAGCCGCGCTATTTTAAGTAGGCAGAATGGTGGGCAATCCCAGAGCAGTGCATTGTATATTCGTGTGGAATAGGACAAAATTGATAAAAATTTGTTAATTGTTGTGAAAATAATACATTTAGTTGGAAATTTTGTCGCTTTCTTCTTGAAAGACACTGGTTTTTTAAAAAAAAACTGGTAAAATTTGCATCACTCGGTATAGCTAATTAGGTAAAACTTTTAAGCGGTTATCGAAAAAAGTTTTTTTAACTAGTTATAAACCTTAAGGAATAAAAAATGACACGTTCTATTTTACTTGCTGCATTATTAGCTCTTGCTCTAACTGCTTGTGGCGAAAAAGCTGCTGCTCCTGCTGCTGAAGCCGCTGCTCCTGCTGCTGCTGAAGCCGCAGCTCCTGCTGCTGCTGAAGCCGCAGCTGCTGCTCCTGCC
>JANLZY010000164.1:0-11021 GCA_031359365.1 Methylotenera sp.
TTGTCTAGCACCTCTGTCCAAGTGTAAATGGTGTCATCGCCAAATGATGGGTTGCAATGCGTGCCACCATTAATCGCGACGATGCAAAGCGCATTCTCTAAGCCGTCATTTGACAGCGCTCTGCACAATGAAATGATGTGGCCACCGTACATTAAGCGTCTGCCAAATGCGGTTTTTTTCATCATCAAGTCATCAAAATGTAAGCGTGCATTGTTCTGATATAGCTTAGTAGCAAGTGTGTGGTCGGGATCACTAATTGTCATGCCTGCTGGATGATTGATGCGCTCGCCAATCGCGTAGTCGTTCCATAAATACTGACCACCTGTGACTGCAGTATTGAATTTTCTGGCATCCAGAAAATTAGGTACGCATAGCTCTTCAGCAGGCACGTGGCTAGGTAAGTTTGGCACTACAGTTTCAGGTGCTGGCGCATCTAAATTATTTTTGTGCACCATCACCCAGCGCACCCATGAAAGCACGGGTTGTTGTAGTTGATTGATCGAAACCGAGCGCACATAAACGACGCCAGACTTGCCATTAGAATTTTGTTTCAAGCCAATCACCGTTGAAGTGGTGCTGAGCGTATCGCCAATATGTACAGGTTGTAAAAAGCGCACGTCTGCATAACCTAGATTTGCGATTGCATTCACGGAAATATCCGGTACGGTTTTGCCAAACGCGATATGAAAGGCTAGTAAGTCATCTACAGGTCTAGCGTTGTAGCCTAATGATTGAGCAACCGTATCAGCTGAATGCAGTACTTGGCGCGCGCCAGTCAGTGCGATGTATAGCGCCATTTCACCTTCTGCGATCGTGCGTGGCGTAGCATGATGAATCACTTGGTTGAGGTGAAAGTCCTCAAAGAAGTTGCCTGCGTTGATTTTATTGGTAGTTTTAGACATGGCTTTCTTCCAAAGTCTTAATCATTTCGTTGAGTTTTAATAGTCGCTCAGCGGCTCTCACGTGGTGGCGTTCAACTAATTTATCGTTTACTACAACTGTGCCTTTGCCTTGTTCATTAGCTTCTTTTAACGCGGCGATGATTTCGCGCGCATGCGTGACCTCTGAGGTTTGTGGTGTGTAGGCATCGTTGCTGTAGGCAAGTTGTGCAGGGTGTACTAATGATTTTCCGTCAAAACCCATATCGCGACCTAAGCGGCATGCATATTCAAAAGAATGCATATTTTTGAAGTCGCTAGTGATGCCGTCCACTACTGCGTGGCCATAAGCGCGCGCGGCTAAAATCACCAAAGAAAGAGAAGTTAAAATCGCTGAGCGTTCGTGAGTTACACGCGCATGTAGCTGTGAAATTAAGTCAGATGTCGCCATCACAATGCATACGATGCGGTCAGATGCGGCAGCAATTTCTTTTGCGTTCAACACCGCAATCGGACTTTCTATCATTACCATAATAGGTAAGTGGCTACCGCCAGCAGCATCAAGTAATGAAAGCGCGGTTAATACATCTTCGCGAGATTCAATATTGGGAAACAAAACTGCATCTACTTTGGTTTTTGCGATGGCTTTAATATCATCAGGACCCCATTCTGATATAAGGTCATTCACACGCACTACGACTTCACGGGAGCCGTAGCCGCCTTCATTCACAAAACGAACAACATTGTCGCGTGACTCTTCTTTGCGTTCGACTAATATCGGGTCGCCCAAATCAAGTATGACTGAATCGGCGTGTAACGTCCGCGCACGCTCAAGGTAGTGCGTATTGCAGCCTGGTACGTAAAGCATAGAGCGCCTGGGGCGAAAATATTGAGCCATTTTATTACCTTTAGTTTTCATTGTTTCAAAGCTAAGCCGATTATATAGAGAGAAAATAAAAAATGTCAATATATATCTTATGTCTTATATAAGATATAAAACGCTAGACTATTGTAAATACTCGTGATATAAATATCGCTAATAGAATTCAACGTTAAATTGAGGCTTTAAAATCAGCTTAACCTCTTGTTCAACTTAAGTGAGATGCAAAGACCATGATAGATAAACACTATAATTCGCCAAGCTATAAGCCTTTATATGATCAGATTAAAGTGTTGCTTACGCAAAGCTTAATCGGTGGTGAATGGCGCCCAGGTGACATGATTCCTAGCGAAATTGAATTGGCGGGCCGCTATAAGGTGAGTCAAGGTACGGTAAGAAAAGCCATTGACGCATTGGCTACTGAAAATATCCTTATTCGTCGCCAAGGCAAGGGTACTTTTGTGGCCACGCATAGCGCAGAAGGTATGAAGTTGCGATTTTTAAGGCTGACTTCGCAAGATGGACAAAAAGAATTGCTGCAAAACGAATTTATTTCTTGTACCAAAGGCAAAGCTGATGTGCGCATGGGGCAAATTCTGGACTTAAAAGCAGGTGCATCGACAATAGAAATAAAGCGCTTACTTACATTTTCAGGCAGGCCGTTGATTTTTGATCACATTATCGTCCCCGCTGCGCCATTTAAAGGCTTGAATGGTACGCGTGTGGAAGAGAATAATGCTCGATGTATAGCATGTATGAGTCTGAGTTTGGCGTGCGCATGATACGTGCTGAAGAGCGCCTGAAAGCAGTAGGGGCTAAAGGTGAGGTGGCAAAGGCTTTAGGTTTAAAAGAAGGCGAGCCAACCCTTAGTATAGAACGTGTTTCATTTACCTATGGCGATAAGCCTATGGAATGGCGTTTGGGGCTATGCGTAACAGATAATCATCATTACATGAACGAGCTTGAGTAGTACTTTTTGTGCTTTTTAAAATTGATTTTCGCTGTGTTGAACTTCGCTCGCCGTACCATTTGTACTGTCTTCGCTCGTTCGCCTTGCCAAAATCAATTTTGAAAAGCACATAGCAAACAGAAATATTAAAAAACTAAACCCTGAAAAGGTATTGAGAATAATGGACGATCTGAAAAAACGCGCACTTGATTATCACGAGTTTCCAAAGCCAGGAAAGCTCTCTGTAGAGTCATCCAAGCCATGTGCTACTCAAGATGATTTATCTTTGGCTTATACGCCAGGTGTGGCTGTGCCAGTGCGTGAAATCAATCGTGATCCTGCATTAGCTTATAAATATACCAATAAAGGTAATTTAGTTGCGGTGATTACTGATGGTACTGCGGTGTTAGGTTTAGGTAATATGGGGCCATTAGCAAGTAAGCCAGTGATGGAAGGTAAAGCGGTATTGTTTAAGCACTTTGCTGGTATCGACGTGTTTGATATTGAAATTAACGCGCCGACTATCGAGGCGTTTATCGAAACGGTAGTGAATATTGCGCCAACTTTCGGTGGTATTAATCTAGAAGATATTGCTGCGCCGCATTGTTTTAGAATTGAAAATGAATTGCGTGCACGTTTAGATATTCCAGTTTTTCATGATGACCAGCATGGTACAGCGGTGATTGTAGCCGCAGCCTTATCGAATGCATTGGAACTACAAGGTAAAACATTACCAAATGCAAAAATCGTATTTTTAGGTGCGGGTGCGGCAGGCTGCTCTTGTGCGCGCTTACTTAAATTAATGGGCGCAACCAATATTACGATGGTGGATAAATCGGGTGTTTTGGATACTTCACGCGCAGATCTACATGATAACAACCGTCACTTAGCGGTTGCGCCTAGCGCTGCGAAAACGTTGGCAGATGTGATGCCAAATGCCGATGTATTTATTGGCGTTTCAGCTGCCAATGCTTTATCACCGGAATTGCTTAAATTAATGGCACCAAAACCAGTGGTATTTGCATTGGCAAATCCAGACCCTGAGATTTTGCCTAGCTTAGCGCATGCGGTTCGCGATGATATTTTGATGGCAACTGGTCGTTCAGACTTTCCAAACCAAGTGAATAATGCGTTGTGCTTCCCTTATTTGTTCCGTGGCGCTTTGGATGCTAAAGCTAAGCAAATTACCGATGAAATGCAAATCGCCGCCGCACGTGCTTTGGCAGCGTTGGCGAGAGAGCCTGTGCCAGAAGATGTATTGGCGGCCTACAACTTAACAAGCTTAAGTTTCGGCAAAGATTACATTATTCCAAAACCGTTCGATAAGCGCTTGTTATCACGCGTATCTGGCGCAGTAGCTGATGCTGCTCGGCTTCAACAAAATAAATTAGCACAACAGGCAAAATAAGACTTTTAATGATGCAAAAAAATAGCCAAAAAGAAAAGCTAAGACCCGGTCAAATGAGCAGGCCTAAAAACCTTAACCTGTTCACGATTCGCCTGCCTATCAATGCTTTAGTTTCTATTTTGCACAGAGCCACAGGGTGTGTATTGTTTTTAATCTTGCCAGTCATTTTGCTGTTATTACAGCTCTCACTTAATTCGGCAGAACACTATGAAACAGTGATTGCGATTTTGCAGTCGCCTTTAATAAAGGTGATGCTTCTTGGCTTAGCGTGGGCTTTTTTTCATCATTTTTTTGCGGGTATTCGTCACCTTGCAATGGACGTACATTGGATGACTACGTTGATGAAGGCTCGTTATACCAGCAAGGTTGTGCTCGTGCTAGGTGCGCTAGCTACCTTAGTGTTAGCCGTGAAAATATGGATTTAAAACCTTATGCTAATTGAACTTTTAACTAAACGATATCCAGGCATGCGTGCTTGGTTAACGCAAAGACTTAGCGCGCTAGTGATGGCGGTTTACTGCGTTTTTGCAGTTACAAGATTCTTAATCGTGCAGCCGAGTAATTATGACGCTTGGGTTGATTTCTTTCAGCCGATTTGGTGGCGCATCGCTACTTTATTGTTTTGGATTAGCTTGTGTATTCACGCATGGTTAGGCATTCGTGATGTATTTAAAGATTACGTACCAAACCCAAGCGTACGCGATGTGTTAGATAAACTTTTAGTGGTGTCATTATGGGTTTATTTGGTTTGGGCAACATGGTTACTGCTAGCTTAATCTAAGCGTTATTAATTTAAAAAATTGCATATTTAAAATTTACTGAAGGTTAATTGGTTATGGCGTTACAAACTCAAACATTTGATGCGTTAGTAGTAGGTGGTGGTGGTGCAGGTTTGCGCGCTTCGCTGCAATTAGCGCAATCAGGCTTAAAAGTCGCAGTGCTGTCTAAAGTGTTTCCAACGCGTTCGCATACCGTGGCGGCTCAGGGTGGCATTGCTGCCGCGTTAGGTAACGTGGCGGATGACAAATGGTTGTGGCATATGTACGATACCATCAAAGGTTCAGACTATTTGGGCGACCAAGATGCGATTGAATTTATGTGTAAAAACGCTGCAGCAGCGATTTATGAGCTAGAGCATTTTGGTATGCCGTTTGATCGTTTAGAAAATGGCAAGATATTCCAACGTCCATTCGGCGGTATGACGCAAAACTTTGGCGAAAGTGCCATCTCACGCACTTGTGCAGTAGCGGATAGAACCGGTCATGCCATGTTGCACACGCTTTATCAGCGCAATATTCAATCTAATACGCAGTTTTTTGTGGAGTGGTTAGCACTCGATTTGCTAAAAGATGCTGACGGTGACGTGTTAGGTGTGTTGGCTTTAGAAATTGAAACTGGCGAAGTACATTGTATACGCGCCAAAGCCACTATGCTGGCAACCGGCGGCGCAGGTCGCATATTTAAAGCTAGTACTAACGCATTCATTAACACGGGTGATGGTTTGGGCATGGCAGCACGTGCCAATATTCCGTTGCAGGATATGGAGTTTTGGCAATTTCATCCAACAGGCGTTTTGAACGCAGGTGTGTTGATTACCGAAGGTGTACGTGGCGAAGGTGGCTATTTGGTGAATAGCGAAGGCGAGCGCTTTATGGAACGCTATGCACCACATGCAAAAGATTTAGCCAGCCGCGACGTGGTTTCGCGCGCAACAGCGACTGAAATTAAAGAAGGCCGTGGCGTTGGTAAAAATAAAGATGCGGTATTTCTAAAATTAGACCATTTAGGCGAAGCGCTAATCAATGACAAACTGCCTGGCATCCGTGAAATTGCCAAAACCTTTGCTAACGTTGACCCTGTTTACGACCCAATTCCAATCGGGCCAACTGTGCATTACATGATGGGCGGTATTCCTACCAATCTACAAGGTCAGGTTGTTGTGCCAGATGGCAATGGTGGTCAATCTGTAGTGAATGGTTTATATGCAGTGGGCGAATGCGCTTGTGTTTCAGTGCATGGTGCAAACCGCTTAGGTTCAAATTCACTGCTAGACTTGGTTGTGTTTGGACGCGCAGCTGGCGACAAAATGGTTGAAGAGGTGCGAAAAGATAACAACCATAAACCATTGCCAGCAGATGCATTCGATAAGACTTTAGCCAGATTAAACCGCTTAGACACGCAAACGCAAGGTGAAAGCGTCAAAGATGTAGGTACTGCATTGCGTGAAACCATGCAAACGCATTGTGGCGTATTCCGCTTCCCTGATTTGTTGCAAGAAGGTGTGGGAAAAATCGACCAAATAGCCGAACGCGCTAAAAACACTGTGATTAAAGACAAAAGCCAAGTATTTAACACCGCTCGGGTTGAGGCATTAGAACTGGATAATTTGGTAGAGGTTGCTTTAGCGACCATGCATGCTGCGGAGGCTAGAACAGAAAGCCGCTGCGCCCATGCGCGTGAAGATTTTAGTGAGCGTGATGATAAAAACTGGCTTACACATTCACTCTATTACCGCGAAGGCAACCGTTTGGCATACAAGCCTGTGCGCCTGAAACCGCAAACAGTAGAGAGTTTTGTACCTAAAGCGCGTGTTTATTAAACTCACCACAGAATTTATTAGAAATTAGAGACGACAACATGAAATTCTCAATTTATAGATTTAACCCAGACGTAGACAAAAAGCCCTACATGCAAGACTACGATGTAGTGCTGGAAGACAGCGACCAAATGCTGCTGGACGCTTTGCTGCGCATCAAAGATTTGGACGATAGTTTGAGCTTGCGCAAATCATGCCGTGAAGGTGTGTGTGGTTCCGACAGCATGAATATCAACGGTAAGAATGGCTTGGCGTGTATTACTAAGTTGTCAGATTTAGAAGAGCCAGTCGTGCTTCGCCCGATGCCGGGTTTGCCTGTGATTCGCGACTTAGTCGTCGATATGACGCAATTCTTTGAGAACTACAACTCAGTTAAACCCTATTTGGTGAATAACGACCCACCACCTGAAACTGAGCGTTTACAGTCGCCTGAAGACCGCGCCAAGCTTGATGGTTTGTATGAGTGTATTTTATGCGGCGCATGTACGACTTCTTGTCCGTCTTTTTGGTGGAACCCAGATAAATTCGTTGGTCCAGCAGGTTTGATGCAAGCCTATCGTTTTATGGTGGATAGCCGCGATCAAGCGATTGATGAGCGGTTAGAAAACCTAGAACAGCCAGAGCGTTTGTACCGTTGCCATAACATTATGAACTGCGTGGAAGTTTGCCCTAAGAAACTGAACCCAAACGCGGCGATTGCAAAAATCAAAGACCTAAAATTTGAACAGGCGCGTGAACATAAAAACAAAGCAAAAAAGCATATTGAAATTAAGCCGGTTTAGGCTAAATGACTAAAGCGAACAGTATGACAGATGAAGAAGTACGGCGTCTAAGTTGGCGTTGTCGCCGAGGTTTGCTGGAGCTAGATATTGTTTTGCAGCGCTTTTCTGAAAAGCACCTTGCAACACTCACGAAACCAGAGTTGTTAGCGTTTGATAGCTTATTAGATTTACCAGATAACGAGTTTTTAGATGTAGTGACCTCAAGAATAAAATTTGCAGAAGTGAAAGTATTAAACGACAAGCAGTTAGATGCAGACGCAATGAAAACAGTGCTGACCAAGTTAAGCGGTCATTAAGAAAATCAGTTAAAAATAATTAAAATTATTGGAAGACTTAGCATGAATAGTCCTGGAAAAATAAAGTGTTATACAAATAGCAATATGCTTGGCGAGAATTGGCCTGGAATACAGCTTTACTATCCGCCTGTGAAGTATTCGCCAGCTCAGGGCATTTACGAAGATGTCACGCAAGCCGCGGCTCGTATGAAAAAACATGCACATCATACCAATGCGCATACTTTGATTTTTGACTTAGAAGATGGCTGCCGTCAAAAAGCCATGAGTCGTGACTTATTGCGCCAAGAGCTGCCTGAGCTACGCAAAGTTAACCCGAGCGTGACCATTGCAATTCGATCAAACTCATTCCGTACCGATGAATACGAGCTGGATATGCAGCTCGTTAGCGATATGTCCGACTGCATCGACGTTGTGATGCTAGCCAAGGCGGGTGAAGCTTATGGCGCGGCTGAAGTGCGCGATTTATCTAGCTTGTTACTCGAGCTGAATCCAAATATTACGATACAGCCGATTATCGAGCATCCGAAGTCATTGAAAATCGCGCCGGAACTGATGCAGTACAGCACGGTAAAGCACGTCGTGTTTGGTATTCATGACTTTTCAAAAGCGATGGGTATACACATTACGCCAGAACACTGGATTGAAGAGTTGCAGTTCTATATGAACCAAATGATGTTTGAAGCGCGTATTGCGGGTAAAGGCGTGATTGGCGGTGTGGAAACATTAATCGGCGCGAATATCATGCCCGAGAAGTTTATTGAGCCGCATGATGTTCGCCGCTGGTTGGATTTGCATGGTGATTATGAGTCACGCGTTGTATATAAACACGCTTGCCAAGAAGCTGCGATGGGCTTAACGGGTAAACAAGTGATACACCCAGGCCATATTCATTTATGTAAAACAGCATATACACCTTCACCAACAGAGGTGAATCAAAAAGTACGCATCTTGAAAGCGGCAATTGAAGCAGATGCCTTGCACGGCGGCGCGATTAAGTTTGAAGGTGAAATGCTGGATCCGCCTATGTTTGGTAAAGCACTACAAACTTTATTGAGAGCACATGCTTTACGTGCGCTAAACCAAGACGATATGGATTTCGCCTTACAAGTGCTGGAATTGTTGCCAGCGCAGGTGATACGCCAAAACTGGCCGTATGGCGTGTTGCTATAAATTTGAGTTTCATTGCACTAGATTAATCATACATATCGAATTTTAAGAAAGTCGAATCATGCAAAAATTAGAGCAGTTTCCCAAATTTGAACCATTTAAAGAGTGGAAATGGAGTGTGCCGAAACACTTCAATATTGGTGTGGCATGTACTGACAAGCATTTGAATACAGCGGCGGCTTCTCTAATTGCAATGATTGTAGAAGATGATGCGCAAGGTACTTCACAGATCACTTTTGAGCAATTGGCTGAGCGTACCGATCAGTTTGCGCAGTTGCTTAGAAACTTGAATGTTGATGCGGGTGAGCGCGTGTTGATTCGCTTGCCGAACAGCTTGGACTATCCAACAGCCTTTTTAGGAGCGATGAAACGTGGTGCGATTTCAGTGCCAACTTCAACGCTGCTCACTGCTGAAGAAGTCGCTTATTTAGCAAAAGACTCTGGCGCGGCAGTGTTGGTGACAGACAAAGCCGCATGGCCCTCACTGCAAGGCCATCTCTCAGGTTTACCTAATTTGAAGCACGTGTTTTTGTCAGGCGTTGGTGAGATTACAGACCACGCAGCACTCAATGTGGTTGATTTAGATACGCAGCTTGCTGCGATTAAAGCGTGCGCACCAGCACATTTAACGGCAGCAGATGACCCTGCTTATTTGGTATACACCTCCGGTACAACAGGCTACCCAAAAGGCGTGTTGCATGCGCATCGTGCCTTGATAGGTCGTGAACCAGCCTCTAAATACTGGTTCAATTTCGATGCAAACTCACAAGATCGCATCATGCATTCAGGCAAATTTAATTGGACCTATGTTTTAGGTTCTGGTTTGATGGATCCGCTCTATTTGGGCAAAACCGTCATCGTACATGAAGGCAAAAATGACGCTGATTTATGGACGCGCTTGATTGCTAAACACTCAGCCACGATTTTTGTTGGCGTACCAACCATTTATCGCCAAATCATTCAGAAATCTACAGCTAAGCAAGCCGACGTGCCAAGCTTGCGCCACTGTATGAGTGCGGGTGAGCATCTGTCTGATGAAGTATTGCAACAATGGCGCGAGCGCTTTGGTGCGGATATTTACGAAGCTGTTGGTATGAGCGAGTTTTCATATTACTTGAGCCAAAGTATTTTCCGTCCGATACGTGCTGGTTCTGCGGGTTTTCCACAACCTGGCCATGCGATTAAATTGCTGAATCCTGAAACTTTAGAAGAGGTTGCGCAAGGCGAAGAAGGTATGATCAGCGTGCCGGAGTCAGACCCAGGTTTGTTCTTACGCTATTGGAATCTAGACGAGGAAACCGCCAAATATAAACATGATGGCTGGTTCTTCTCAGGGGACTACGCACGGTATGATGAAGATGGCTATATCTGGTTCTTAGGCCGTAAAGATGACATCATTAAAAGCTTTGGTTACCGCGTGTCACCTTATGAAATCGAACGTGTGTATAAATCTCATCCTGCTGTGGCGGACTGCGCCGCCGTGGGTGAGGAGTTAGAAAAAGACAAGTTGCTAGTGGTGACTTATGTGATTCTGCAACCAAACTCAGAAGTCACTGCCGATGAGTTAATGGCCTTTGGGAAACAGCATTTAGCCGCTTATAAAGCACCAAAAACGGTTTACTTGACCAAAGATTTTCCGCGTACGAAAAATGGTAAGATTTTGCGCAAAGACATTAACAACAAAATTGCATACGCAAAATCAGCCAGATAGAGATAGTAGATCAACATGACAACCATACGCCAAGAGGATTTTATTCAAAGCATTGCCGATGCCCTGCAATATATATCTTACTACCACCCTCTAGATTATATTCAGGCATTGGGCCGTGCTTACGAGGCGGAGCAATCTCCTGCCGCTAAAGACGCGATAGCGCAGATTTTAACTAACTCGCGTATGTGTGCTGAAGGCAAGCGCCCAATATGCCAAGATACTGGCATTGTTGTTGCTTTCGTTAAAGTAGGCATGAGTGTGCAGTGGGATGCAACACTGGATATTGAGCAAATGGTGAATGAAGGTGTGCACCGCGCGTATCTGTTGCCAGAAAATAAATTGCGCGCTTCGATT
>JANLZY010000187.1:0-5857 GCA_031359365.1 Methylotenera sp.
TTTTGCTTTTCACGTCATTGCCTTGCCTTTGGTGTTATTGGGTTTAGTTACAGCCCATTTAATTGCGCTGCATGAAGTAGGTTCAAATAATCCTGATGGCGTTGAAATTAAGAAAACCAAAGATAAAAAAACCGGTATTCCGTTAGATGGTATTCCATTCCATCCTTACTATACGGTTAAAGATATGGTCGGCGTGGTTGTGTTCTTAATCGTGTTTTCAGCTATTATTTTCTTCGCACCTGAAGTTGGTGGCTACTTTTTAGAAGCCAATAACTTTGTGCCAGCTAACCCGCTAGTGACGCCGTCACACATTGCGCCTACTTGGTACTTCACGCCGTATTATTCGATATTGCGCGCAGTTCCGCCAATTGGTGTTTCACAGTTCCCAGGTGTTGTTGCAATGGGTCTATCAGTGGTTGTGTTTGCCTTTTTACCTTGGTTAGATAGAGGTGCGGTGAAATCAATTCGCTATCGTGGCACGCTTTACAAAAAATGGCTTTTTGCCTTTGTTGTGAGCTTTTTAGTGTTAGGTTATTTAGGTACCGTGCCTGCTGACAAGTTTGGTCAGTTTGGTTCTTGGTTGGGTAAAGCGGATATTGCTACGGTAATCGCACGTGTCTTTACTGTGGTTTACTTTGCTTTCTTCTTGTTAATGCCTTGGTACACGAAACGAGACAAAACATTACCAGTACCAGAAAGAGTGACAGGCTAATATCATGAAAATTAAAAATATAATGAAAAAATCCTTATTGGCTTTAATCTTGATGCCAAGCTTGTTGCTAACGCAATTAGCCGTAGCTAATGAAGGTGTGCATTTAGACCAAGCACCGATTGATGCTTCTAATCATGATTCGCTACAACGCGGTGCACGTACTTTCATCAATAGTTGCTTGAATTGCCATAGTGCAAGCTTTATGCGCTATAACCGTTTGCAAGAAATCGGTTTAACGGAAAAGCAAATTAAAGATAATTTACTTTTTGCGGGTGAAAAAGTTGGCGACACCATGAAAGTTGCTATGAATAAAAAAGAGGCTAAAGCATGGCTAGGTGTTGCGCCACCAGACTTGTCAGTTGAAGTGCGTGCTCGCGGCGCAGATTGGGTGTATACCTATATGCGCAGCTTTTATCGCGACGATACCCGTCCAACAGGTTGGAATAACGTTGTGTACGATAAAGTGGCAATGCCGCACGTGCTATATGAATTGCAAGGTGAGCAAAACTTTAATCATGAAACGCATGAACTTACGCTAACTAAGCCAGGTAAGCTCAGCGTTGAAGAATACAACACATTAATTGGTGATTTAACCAACTATATGGCCTTTATGGCTGAACCTGGCAAGCAACAGCGCAATCATTTGGGCTGGTTTGTACTACTGTTTTTAGGAGTGTTGTTAGTCCTTACTTACAAACTCAAAAAAGCTTATTGGAAAGATATACACTAAATATGATGACCTTATACTCGGGGACAACTGATCCCTATAGCCACCGCTGCCGTATTGTTTTGTTTGAAAAGGGCATGGATTTTCAAGTAATTGATGTCGATCTTGCAAACAAGCCTGAAGACTTAGCAGTGATTAATCCATACAATCAAGTGCCAGTGTTGGTTGAGCGTGATTTAGTATTGTCGGAAGCTAATATTATCAATGAATATATTGATGAGCGCTTTCCTCACCCGCAATTGATGCCGCCTGATCCTGTCATGCGCGCACGTGCAAGATTGTTTTTATATAATTTTGAAAAAGAGCTGTTTGATCATATTAAAGACATCGAGTCTGGTGATGATGAGAAGGCAGATAAGGCGCGTATTACTATTCGCGATAATTTGACGCAATTAGTACCAATCTTCGCTAAACAAAATTATTTGTTAGGCGATGATTACTCAATGCTGGATGTTGCTGTAACGCCATTATTGTGGCGTTTGGGTCACTATGGCATCGACTTGCAAAATCAAGCTGCACCAATATTAAAATATGCAGAGCGTTTATTCTCAAGACCATTGTACTCAGATGCAATGACGCCTTCAGAAAAAGCGATGCGTAAATAATGGTAAGTTAAATTCAATGGCTGATTTCACTTCAACTAAACCCTATTTGGTACGTGCTATACACGAATGGTGTATGGACAATGGCTGTACACCGCACTTACTAGTTGTGGTGGATAGCCATACCCGCGTGCCTGTAGCGTATGTTAAAAATGGTGAGATTGTATTGAATGTGAATTACACTGCGACCAAAGACTTGCTGATAGATAATGAAGCTATTAGCTTTTCAGCAAGATTCGGTGGTGTTTCGCAAAACCTCTATGTACCTATGCATGCAGTAAAAGGTATTTTTGCACGTGAAAATGGTCAGGGAATGTTTTTTGAAATAGAGGATGCTTCAGTTTACGTAGGTAAAAATGAGGCATCAGATGGCCAAGCAGAGCCTTCTGAAGATAAAAATGCAATAAAAAGTAAAAAACCTACATTAACTATCGTAAAGTAGGTTACTTTTTTTAAAATATCAGTATAATACGCAACTCAAATAAACGCCGGATTAGCTCAGTTGGTAGAGCAGCGCACTTGTAATGCGAAGGTCGTCAGTTCGATTCCGACATCCGGCACCAAATTCTTAAACATTTACCCTTTTATACAATTTGACAGCCAGTCAGATTTTCAGCATAATCGTGGGTTCGGTTTGGAGGGGTGGCCGAGTGGTTAAAGGCGACGGACTGTAAATCCGTTCTCTCAGAGTACGAAGGTTCGAATCCTTCCCCCTCCACCAAAGTTTGTAACACATCGATTTTGCAAAAAGTAGTAGCTGTATAGTTTGAGCCTGTTGGCGCTGGTTAAGATGGATGCGCGGGTGTAGCTCAGTTGGTAGAGCTTCAGTTTTCCAAACTGAATGTCGCGAGTTCGAGTCTCGTCGCCCGCTCCAAAGACTGGGTACGCAGAACAAGCGCCCATGTGGCTCAGTGGTAGAGCACTCCCTTGGTAAGGGAGAGGTCGCGGGTCCGATTCCCGCCATGGGCACCAAATGATGTATTAAAAGTTAATTGTTGTATCAACTTGATTTAAGTAAGTTTTAATTTGAACAAGTTTTATTAATTTTAATAAAACTTATAGTTAATAAAATATTGTAAAGGACTGAAGCAATGGCAAAAGGTAAATTTGAGCGGACCAAGCCGCACGTTAACGTAGGCACAATTGGCCACGTTGACCATGGTAAAACAACACTAACAGCAGCGATTACCACAATCCTGTCTAAAAAATTCGGTGGCGAAGCAAAAGCCTACGATCAAATTGACGCGGCACCAGAAGAAAAAGCACGTGGTATTACTATTAATACTGCACACGTTGAATACGAAACAGCTAACCGCCACTACGCACACGTAGACTGTCCAGGCCACGCCGACTATGTTAAAAACATGATCACCGGCGCAGCACAAATGGACGGCGCGATCTTAGTATGTTCAGCAGCTGACGGCCCTATGCCACAAACACGTGAACACATCCTATTAGCACGTCAAGTTGGCGTTCCATACATTGTGGTTTACCTAAACAAAGCAGACTTAGTAGACGATGCTGAGTTATTAGAACTCGTTGAAATGGAAGTACGTGACTTGCTAAGCAAATACGACTTCCCAGGTGACGATACACCAATCATCACAGGTTCAGCACGTGCAGCACTAGAAGGCGACCAAACAGAAATCGGCGAGCCATCAATATTCCGTCTAGCAGATGCATTAGACAACTACATCCCAATGCCAGAGCGTGCAATTGACGGTACATTCCTCATGCCAGTTGAAGACGTATTCTCAATCTCAGGCCGTGGTACTGTAGTAACTGGTCGTATTGAACGCGGCATCATCAAAGTCGGTGAAGAAATTGAAATTGTTGGTCTAAAACCAACCGTTAAAACAACCTGTACCGGTGTTGAAATGTTCCGTAAATTACTAGACCAAGGTATGGCTGGTGATAACGTCGGTGTACTACTACGTGGTACAAAACGTGAAGACATCGAACGTGGTCAAGTATTAGCTAAATCAGGCTCAATCAAACCACACACAAAATTCACAGCAGAAATCTACGTGCTAGGTAAAGATGAAGGCGGTCGTCACACACCATTCTTCCAAGGTTACCGTCCACAATTCTACTTCCGTACCACAGACGTAACGGGCGCAGTAGAATTACCAGAAGGTACAGAAATGGTGATGCCAGGTGATAACGTATCAATCACAGTGACATTGATCTCACCAATCGCGATGGAAGAAGGCTTACGCTTCGCTATCCGTGAAGGTGGTCGTACAGTGGGTGCTGGTGTGGTGGCTAAGATTATTGAATAGTTGTAATAAATAGGTGGTTTAATCAAACGGCAGAGTGAACTCTGCCGTTTCGCTCTTTGAAAAGTAGTAAATTAGAAAGGCAGTAAATAATGTCAACACAGAAAATTCGTATTCGTCTTAAAGCATTTGATTATCGTTTGATTGATCAGTCAGCTCAAGAAATCGTAGAAACTGCCAAACGTACTGGCGCTGTGGTAAAAGGTCCAGTGCCATTACCAACACGTATCGAACGTTTTGATATTTTACGTTCACCTCACGTTAATAAAACATCACGTGATCAGTTCGAGATTCGTACTCACCAACGTTTGATGGATATTGTTGATCCTACAGATAAAACAGTGGATGCGTTAATGAAGTTAGATTTACCAGCTGGTGTTGATGTAGAAATCAAGCTGTAAGAATTTAAGTGGTAAAAGTAGTTGTAATAAACTGGTTGTAAATATATTGAGGGTTCGGTATAATCCGCCCTCTTTCACAGAAGTCGGTCAATTGTAATCGGCTTTTTAACTAAATAATAAGGATACGATCATGAGCTTAGGGCTTATTGGTCGCAAGGTGGGTATGACCCGCGTGTTTACTGAGGACGGCGCAAGCATCCCAGTAACCGTGTTGGAAGTTGTACCTAACCGCGTGACACAGATCAAGACGATCGCAAGCGATGGCTATACTGGCCTTCAAGTTGCTTACGGTACACGTCGTGCTAGCCGCATCAACAGTGCATTGACTGGGCATTATGCCAAGTCAGGTTCTGCTGCAGGCGCTGGTATACATGAATTCCCAGTGACTAGTGATGTTTTAGCTAATTACACTGCAGGTGCAAATATCACAGTTGATATTTTCCAGGCAGGTCAAATAGTTGATGTTACTGGTATTTCTTTAGGTAAAGGCTTTGCTGGTGCTATTAAGCGCCATCACTTTAAGTCTAACCGCGCATCTCACGGTAACTCTAAATCACATAACGTACCTGGTTCTATTGGTATGGCGCAAGATCCAGGTCGAGTATTCCCTGGTAAGCGTATGCCTGGTCACTTAGGTGCTACTAAAGTCACTACACAGAACCTAGAAATCGTTCGTGTTGATGCTGAGCGTAACCTGTTGTTGATTAAAGGTGCAATCCCTGGTTCTAAAGGCGGCGATGTTGTTGTGCGCCCAGCTATTAAAGCTAAGCTTCAGAAGGGGATGAAATAATGGAACTCAAATTACAAGATAAGAATGGTAAAGCAGTTAAAGTTGGCGTAACTGTATCTGATGATACATTTGGTCGTGAATTTAACGAAGCTTTAGTGCATCAAGTAGTTGTTGCTTACATGGCTAATGCCCGTACAGCAACTCGTGCACAAAAAGGTCGCGGTAATGTTGCGCATACTACGCACAAGCCATACACACAAAAAGGAACGGGTAACGCACGTGCTGGTATGACGTCTAGCCCAATCTGGCGTGGAGGCGGTCGTGCATTCCCAAGCTCACCACTTGAAAATTTCAGCCATAAAATTAACCGTAAAGCTTACCGTGCTGGTATGCAAACGATTTTATC
>JANLZY010000198.1:0-1511 GCA_031359365.1 Methylotenera sp.
AAAAATTAAAAAATATTGATTAATTAGTTTTGGAGCATGTTTTATGCAGGTATTTAGAAAAATTGGTTTAGGTGTTTCAGCAATGCTGGTTTCATTCAGTGCTTTTGCTGATTATTCATGGAATTTCCCTACACCAGTTACCCCTATGGCATTAGATACTTTGCATGTGCATAATAAGTTCATGCTGATTTCGATGGCTATTTTTGTTTCCGTCTTAGCTATCATGATTTATTCTATTTTTGCGCATCGCAAAAGTAATGGTTTTAAAGCCGTTGCTGATAAGGCGCCATCTACAGCTGTCGAGATTTTTTGGACGCTGATCCCATTTGTAATTTTACTATTGATTGACTTCGTTATTATGGGTATTCCCGCTTATCACAGTGTAATCATGATGGAAGATACACGTGAGAAGTCAGATATGGTGATTAAAATAACAGGGTCGCAATGGCGCTGGCAATATGAATACATTGGCAATACTGAGCAAGGTACAGAACACGGCTTAGTGGACGCTAAAGGAATTAAATATGTAAGTAATTTATCAACACCTAAAGAGCAGACGGATAAAGGTTTTGATGGCAAAAAAGATGAGCATTACTTGCTTGAGGTAGATAATCGCTTAGTGTTACCCGTAGGCAAAAAAGTACGTATTTTGATGACCTCTACAGATGTGTTGCATAACTGGTGGGTTCCTCAGTTTGGTTCTTCGCGCGTTGCAGTACCTGGTTTTCTTCGTGAAACCTGGGTTCAAGTTGAAAAAGAAGGTACTTATCGCGGTCAATGTAAAGAGCTCTGTGGCAAAGGTCATGGCTATATGCCTATAGTAGTAGATGCTATGCCAGCTGAAAAGTATAAAGATTGGGTTGTCGCTAAGAAGGGCGAGTTGGCTAAAGCTTCTGCAGGTGCAGACAAAGAGTGGACAAAAGAAGATTTAGTCGGAAATGGTAAAGGTGTTTATGAGAAAAACTGTGCTGTTTGTCACCAAGTAACAGGTGCTGGTCTACCGCCAGCATTTCCAGCATTAACTGGTAGTAAAATTGCTAATGGTCCGATTTTTGGCGCTGATGGCAAATATTTAAAAGATAGCCATTTAGATCGTGTATTAAATGGTAAAAATGTGATGCCATCATGGAAAGCGTTGTTGAACGATACTGAAATTGCATCTGTCATTACCTATGAGCGTAATGCTTTGGGTAATAGTGTTGGTGACGTGTTGCAACCTTCACAAGTAAAAGCGGCGCGTCAGTAGTTAAACTGGCTATTAAATTATAAGCATTAACTATTAGTAATTTAGTTTGAGTAATTAGGAGAAAGCAATGAGTACAGCAACGGTAGCACATCATGATGATCATGCTGAACATCCGACAGGGATTATGCGTTGGTTAACCACCACGAATCACAAGGACATCGGGACGATGTACTTAACGTTTTCACTGATAATGTTCTTTGTTGGCGGTGCGATGATTTTAGGTATTCGCGCAGAGTTATTCAAGCCAGGTTTGCAGTTGATGAAC
>JANLZY010000202.1:0-5495 GCA_031359365.1 Methylotenera sp.
TCTGATCCCACCCGCAGCAAGCTGCATTGCAACAACTCAATGGATTACTATTGAAGAGCTCGGCGCAACGATCGCCGAAAACACGCCCGTAGGCGTCAAGGTATTACTCGTGTTGGACTGTGTCCGTCAACAGGTGAATTGGAGCATTGCACAACTTAACAACACATTTGTAGATCGAGTAGAATCTTGGGCTTCAAAATCGCGACCTAACTCGATTGTGGTGCTTTGTTCCAGTTCACCGGATCAACGATCTTGGAATGGATCCGAATTGCATTGCTCCATTTTCGGCCGCGAATTGCGGCTGGGGCTGGCTGGTGCCGCAGACCGTAAGCCAACGAACTCGCGACCCGGATCCGGGAACGGGGATGGTGCCGTTAGTTTGCACGAGTTGACCAACTACTTGGCTGAAACGGTTGACGAATGGGCTCGAGCCCATCGGGGCGCATCGCAAACGCCATGCCTCATCCCAAAACAAATTGATGACTTAGTAGCTGACGGCACCCTCTCAGGCGGTATGTTACCTAAAATCAGCTCGGCATTAGATGCAGCTCGTAGCGGCGTAAAAGCAGTACATATTATTGATGGCCGAGTAGAGCATGCCTTGCTGCTGGAAGTATTGACGGACGAAGGTGTGGGTACGCTGATTAAGGCTAAGTAAGTTGGGGGCAAACTGTAGTGCAAGAGGCAGGAGTGCTAGAGTCTGGATTTTCGACCTAGACGATACATTGCACAATGCTTCCGCACACATCTTTCCAGTGATGAACCGTACCATGACGAAATATATCATGGACCATTTAACACTTGACGAGACAGAAGCTCATCAGCTACGCCAGCACTATTGGCGTATTTATGGTGCCACGCTTAAAGGCCTGATGCGTCACCATGGCACTAGCCCACATCATTTTCTTGAAGAAACGCACAAGTTTCTTGATTTGCCTGAAATGGTGCTTGAAGTAAAACGTTTGCGCCACATGCTGCAAAGCCTTTCTGGACGTAAGTTAGTATTCACCAACGCGCCTAAAAGCTATGCCATGCGCGTATTAGATATTCTGGGCATTAGTGATTGTTTTGAACTTGTATTTAGCGTGGAATCAACCAAGTTTCATGCCAAGCCTTCTGTACGTGGCTTTCAAATGCTACTCAAAACTATCAAGGTAAAAGCCAGTGATTGCACAATGTTAGAAGACAGTCTACCTGCGTTAATGACCGCAAAACGCTTAGGCATGAAAACAATCTGGGTGACAAAAAAACTACAAAAACCAAATTTTGTGGATTATCGATTAAGTGAAGTGTTAGCACTTACTCACCTTAAGTTATAATTTGCAAAATTTAATAACCAGAACTAAATAAAAAGTTTAGAAAAAATTCTTAGGGGAAAAAGATGGCAGGGGAACGCAAGCAGCAGATTCTAGAAACGCTCGCTAAAATGCTAGAGGCACCAAAGCGTGAAAAAATCACAACCGCATCACTCGCGGCAAAACTTGAAGTGAGTGAAGCTGCGCTTTACCGCCACTTTGCCAACAAAGCCCAAATGTTTGAGGGCTTAATTTCATTCATTGAGGAAACAATTTTTGGGTTAATTAATAAAATCGGCACCGAAGAAACCGATGGCTTGAGACAAATTCAACGCACCATTACCATGCTACTCGCGTTTGCTGAAAAAAATCCGGGTATGACACGCGTGTTGATTGGTGATGCTTTAGTCAATGAAGATGAAAAACTTCAGGTTCGCATCAACCAACTTTATGACAGAATTGAAGTCACACTCAAGCAAAGTTTACGCATTGCTGAAACGCAGAGTGGTAGCAAGGGCGATGCTGAAGCACAGGCCAACTTAATTGTTTGCTACATTATTGGTCGCTGGCAGCAGTTTGCTAAAAGTGGCTTTAAGCGCAAACCAACTGAGTATGTACAGCAACAAATTACTACACTTATCAATTATTAAGTGTGAATTATTAATCAGTTTGATCAAACAAAATTTATAACACTGGGGACTTAAATTGCAAGGCACGATATTTGGATTTACAGAAGCACAAATTAGCCAATTCGGTATGAATTATGCCGTTACTGGGTTAATGTTGTTAATGATGGTGATTGTCGGAAAACTCGCTTGGGATTCAAAAGCGGGGAAGTTTGGTGGTATCGCGTTATTTATTGGGTTAACGCTTGGCGTTGCTGGATTTGTAATCAAGCTTCTCATTGAACATTTTTTAAAAATATAAGCCTACTCGCGATTACAAGGCCTGCTTTACAGCCTTGAGCCTTGCTTCAAATACGGCAGCTTTTATTCTTTCAGGCTCGGAATATGCACTTGCAATAGCACCCGCATCTACACTAGATGCGGCTTCTAGCACTTTAAGCACCAAGTCTGCGGCCGGTGTTGTACAGGCTTCAAAACCGGTTCGACCACGAGAGTCTGCCTCACAAGCTTTTAAAAAATCTTTAAATCTTGCAGGTTGGCGAATAGCATCCAGCTCGACTAGAAACTCCAACAAGGTACTTGGTTTCATTTGAGGCGCTTGATGTAATTTGCCATGGAACTTAGCCACAATATGGCCAAGTTCTTTGCAATCGTTAGGCACACGTAAACGCTTACATAGTACTTTTAGTAAATTGACGCTACGTTCTTCATGGCCAATATGCCGAGGTAATATGTCAGTGGGCGTAGTACCTTTACCTAAGTCGTGCATCAAGGCGGCAAAGCGCACTGGCAGACTAAAGTTCTGTTTGGCGGCATAATCTACCACCATCATCACATGCACGCCTGTGTCGACTTCAGGATGATGTTGTGGAGGCTGCGGCACACCCCAAAGCTTGTCTAATTCAGGCATTATTTTCTTGAGTGCACCACAAGCGCGTAACACATCAAACATGCGACTTGGTTTAGCTTCCATCAAGCCTTTAGCAAGCTCTTGCCATACCCGCTCTGCAACCAATGCATCCACCTCACCTGCGCTCACCATGTCTTGCATCAGTTGATTAGTTTCCGGCGCTACGCTAAAGTCTGCAAATCTGGCTGAAAGGCGTGCTGCACGCAGGATACGCACTGGATCTTCAGCAAAAGCGGCACTCACATGGCGCAAAGTTTTAGACTGAATATCCGCTAAGCCATGGTATGGATCAATTAATTCACCATCTACAGACTTTGCAATGGCGTTAATGGTTAAATCGCGACGCGCTAAATCCTCTTCCAAAGTCACATCTATAGAAGCTTGCACAGCAAAGCCTTTATAGCCTTTTGCGGTTTTACGTTCTGTACGCGCTAATGCGTATTCATCATGCGTTTTGGGATGTAAAAAAACAGGAAAGTCTTTACCTACGGGTTTATAGCCAGCGGCTTCCATTTCTGCTGGCGTGCTGCCGACCACCACATAGTCTTTATCTTTTACAGATAAACCCAGCAACTCATCACGTACTGCGCCACCGACCAAATAAATCTGCATGACGCGACCTATTTACCTGGCGGCGTTGCGACGAAAGCGATCATAAGCACCGCGCGGTGTTTGATCGACCAAGTATTGTGGAATCACTGTTTCCATCGCAGTAGGAGTGATATTAAAAACCGCAGGGAAAGCTTGTTCACTCACACTATCAATTTCCATAGAACGTACATTGTCACGCGACATCAGCTTTACAGGCATAAGCTCCATTACAAACGCTTGCGCATATGAGAGCTTGTCACACAAGCCAATAATTGGTCGCTGTACTTGCAAAGCATTCATCACCGTTTTAACCAACTCACGGAATGTATACACTTTGGGGCCAGCTAATTCATAAGTTTGGCCATAAGTTGCGTCGTTAGTGATGCTTGCTACGAAACAACTAGCAACATCTTCCACCCAAACTGGTTGGAATTTTGCGTCGGGTTTGGCCAACATGACAACTGGCAAGTTTTTGATAAGCGTTGCGAATAAATTAATAAAACTATCACCTCGACCAAAAATAACGGAAGGCTGAAATATTGTGATATTTAATTGATCTTTGAACTCAAGCAAAGCCGCCTCACCTGCGCCTTTAGAGCGCAAATATTGGCTTGGTGCGCTTTTAGCTGCGCGCAAACTGCTCATATGAATTAAGCGTTTAATGTTTAAATCCACACAGATTTTTGCTAACTGTGCAGGTAATTGATGGTGAATAGCATTAAAAGTTGAATGGCGACTTTGATGCAAAATTCCCAATAAGTTAATGACGACATCTGCGCCTCTTAAAGCTGAGTTAAGCGCATGGTAATCACTGACGTTACACTCTTCGACTTGAACGTTAGGCAACAAAAATAAGTGCTTGGCTGAGTCTCTGCGGCGTGTCAGCACTTTCACTGAGTACCCTGCTGCATGAAGCTTAGCAACAATTGCGCTGCCGACAAAACCTGAACCGCCTAATACACATACTTCTTTTAATTGATCTGTTGTTTTAAACATTAGTATTCCTAACCTATACTTCCAAAAAATTTCCGTATCACTTTACGCGCTTACTGATCATCATCCGCGCTAATGTCCTCTGGCTTTCCAGTACCAGGAATAACGCCTAAGCGTGCCTTTAATGTTTGAATTTTCACACTCTTATTCTCGCTGACTAGGCGTGGTGCGTAAATTTGTGCGTTTGCCATCACTTTTTGCACATAATTTCTAGTTTCAGTAAAGGGAATGCTTTCAATGTAAATGGCCGCTTCCATAGGCTCTGTCGCTTGCCATCGTTTCGCGCGACTTGGGCCTGCATTATAGCCAGCGGTCGCCATCACTGCTTGCCCACCCATTAAATCTAAGGTGTAGCGCATATAGTAAGTGCCAAACTCAATATTCGTACTTAAATCATGAATCATACTATTGTTATAGCTATTCATACCCATGCGTTTAGCTACCCATTTAGCCGTGGCTGGCATTAACTGCATTAAACCTGCCGCACCAACCCCTGATTTCGCATAGTGCATAAAACGGCTTTCTTGACGTGTGATGCCATACACCCAAGACTCGTCCAAACCAACTTCGTTTGCAGACTTACGGAATAAGTCTCGATAGGGCGTAGGGTAACGTAAGTTAAAATTATGTGTTTGCTTAGTGTTATCCGCAGTGCTAATTGCAACGTCATACCACTTTTGACGCAAGGCGAATTCGGCGGCGGCTAGTAGTTCTTTATCATCGTAATGTCGTGTAGCCCAAAGCCATTCGGTCTTGGCCTCCCAACGCATATCTAAACGTTGCAACTCCAGCGCACGTTTGATTTCTGGCTGACTGGCAATTGCGGTGACTTCATTATCTGTTACTTTATATTCTATGGCTTGGCTGCTCATCACACTCTCTAGCTCTTCCGCCGCTAACCAACCATAGTAGTGGCGTTCAGTTGAGAGCTTGCTGAATATTGTATTAGACTCAACCAAATCACCCGTTTCTCTTAACGCTCGCGCTTTCCAATAACGCCAAGCACTTTCGTCTTGCTGCTTTGCATTCATGGCTGAAATGGTTTTCAACACCACAGGCCAATTTTGAGCGCGTAAAGCG
>JANLZY010000210.1:0-10165 GCA_031359365.1 Methylotenera sp.
CACTATGTATAGCATTGCAGCTGTTTTGCTAGTGATTATGAGTTTTGGTCAACCGACTTACCAATTAGCACTTGCGATTATTATTCCTGTGATGGCGATTTTAGGTATGGGTAATGGTGCAGTATTCCAATTAGTACCACAACGTTTCCGTAAAGAAATCGGTGTGATGACTGGCTTGGTGGGTATGGCTGGCGGTGTAGGTGGATTCTACCTTGCGGCAAGTTTAGGCTACTTTAAACAAACACATGGTAATTACCAAGTTGGTTTGTTGATATTTGCAGGCTTGGCTGTGCTAGCCATGATAGGTCTAACAGGTGTGAAAACTAGATGGAGAACTACTTGGGGCAGTGTGACAACAGCCAAAGTTTAAGTTAGCAGAAATAGCGCTGTAAAATAGCCCCATGTCATTAAAATTTGAAATAGGCCAATCCAGCCTAACCGGTCCGCGCACACGTAATGAAGATTACGTGGGTGTGGTCACACCAGCGAGTGCGCAGTTAAGCATTAAAGGCGCACTGTTGGCGGTAGCGGATGGCGTCAGCGGTAACGCGGGAGGTGGCGAAGCCTCTGAAATGACCATGCGCACGGTGACCTCAGATTACTATGCTACGCCAGATACTTGGGAACCACTGGTGGCATTAGATAAAGTGCTCACTGCGGCTAATCGTTGGTTAATCGCGCAAGCGAATGCAAACCGCGATATGGTCGGCATGGCAACGACGCTTTCGTTATTGGTATTGCGCGGGCAGCATTATTATTCGGCACATGTGGGCGATACGCGTATTTATTTGCTGCGAGATGGCAAGTTAAAGCAACTCACTACTGACCACGTGTGGGATAGACCTGAGATGCGCCATGTTTTAAAGCGCGCGGTCGGTTTAGATCGACATTTAGAAGTGGATTATGCCGATGGCACGCTTCAAGTCGGCGACGTATTTGCTTTGATGAGTGATGGTGTTTGGGATGTGCTAGGCGAGCAAAATATTCATAAAACGATGGCGCTTTATGACAGCCCGCAAATGATTTGCGACGAACTCACTAAATTAGCCATTGAAAAAGGTAGCGCCGATAACAGCACGGCGGTTGCCGCTAGAATTACGCAACTTGGCGAAGAAACCCTTTCTGAGTTGTTAGCTGACGGTAAACACCTAGTTGTGCCAAATAAATTGCAGGTAGGCGAAACCATAGATGACTTCGAAGTGACCGAGGTTTTATATGAGTCTCGTGCAAGTTTGCTATACAAAGTTCGTCACCTTAACAGTAGGCAGCTTTTTGTATTAAAAACATTGCAGCCCTTATTAGCCAATGATGTCGATAGTTGCAATGGCTTGCTTAATGAGGAGTGGCTGGCAAAGCGCGTGGTTTCTCAATACGTGCCGCAAGTATTCCCAGTGGCCGCAGAGAAACGCAGCAAACTTTATTATGTGATGAGCTGGCATGAAGGTTCGACGCTGCAACAGCGCTTAGATAGCGGGCATCATTTCACTGTAGCTGGCGTGGCTAAAGTCGGTATTGATTTGTTACGCGGTATGGCGGCATTGCACCGACTCAATATCGTACATCGGGATATTAAACCGGATAACATTCATCAAGCGACAGATCAGCGATTGCGTATTTTGGATTTAGGTGTAGCCTTAAGTAGCATGATTGTGGCCACAGAGATGACACAAAACCCTGGTACACCGAGCTTTATGGCACCAGAGTTATTTGATGGTACGCCAGCCACAGTACAGAGTGATATTTATGCTGCAGGTGTCACGCTTTATCATTTACTTACCCGTAAATATCCGCATGGTGAGATTGAGCCGTTTCAACGCCCAAAATTTGGTGAGCCGATTCCACCAACAAGATATAGACCAGATATACCGTATTGGTTAGAGAATATTATTCTTAAAGCCATTGCGCGCGATATAAAGGTGCGTTTTGAAACGGCAGAAGAAATGCTGTTAGCACTTGAACATGGCGAGTTAAAGCCAATTTTAGCACCAGCACGCACACCACTTATTGCGCGAGCTAGATTAGTTAAATGGCAGTGGATCGCAATTTTTTCATTTGTAATCAATCTGCTGTTAATTTATTTGCTGATTGTTTCATAAATAGTTTCGTAAATTTGTTAATAAGTTTAAATGTCCGTAAGTTTGAGTTAAGGTAAAAAATCATGAGTAACTGGGTAAAAGTAGCGCCATTTGAAGACATTCCAAAGTTAGGCGCGCGCGTTGTTCGCACAACAAACAAAGACAATATCAGCGTTGATATTGGCGTATTCCGTTTAGAAGATGACCGCATATTCGCCGTCAATAACAGCTGTCCACATAAAGGTGGGCCACTGTCAGAAGGCATCGTATATGGCGATAAAATTGCTTGTCCGCTACATAGCTGGAAAATCAGTTTAGTCGATGGCAAAGCAGAAGAGCCAGATGTCGGTGAAACTGCCTGTTTTAACACCAAAGTTGAAGACGGCGTTGTGTACTTAGAGTTAAAAAACTAGTTTAATTAAAACTAGTCTAACTAACACTCAAATTCCTAAAAGAACCAAATTTAAAGCTCAGCTAAAAGTGATTAAAGAAACCAAATCGACTTGTTGTTACTGCGGCGTTGGCTGCGGCGTCATCATATTTAGCCAAAATGACAAGATTATTGACATCAAAGGTGACCCTAATCACCCCGCTAACTTTGGGCGCTTATGCACCAAAGGGGCTACGCTGCATCTTACTGCTAAGCTTGATAATCGCCTGCTTTATCCTGAAATGCGTTTAACGCGTGAAGCAACGCGCAAACGTGTTTCTTGGGACGACTCACTTAACTACTTAACTGAACAATTTGCGCAAACCATAGAAAAGCACGGGCCTGATTCCGTTGCTTTCTATATTTCAGGTCAGTTGTTAACTGAAGATTATTATGTGTTCAACAAGCTCGCCAAGGGCTTGATTGGTACCAATAACGTTGATACTAACTCACGTCTTTGCATGAGTTCTGCTGTCACGGGCTACAAAGCCACACTGGGTTCAGATGCACCACCAGCTTGTTATGAAGATATAGACTCTACCGAATGCTTATTTATCACGGGTTCAAACACCGCCTTTGCGCACCCTATTATTTTCCGCCGCATTGAAGATGCTAAGAAAAATAATCCAAATCTGAAAATTATTGTGGTTGACCCACGCCGCACGGATACTGCGCAAGCGGCAGATTTGCACTTGGCTATTTTGCCTGGTACAGACGTCGCTTTATATAACGGTATGTTGCACGTATTACTGTGGGAAGGCTTGCTGGATATGGCTTTCATCAAGGCTCATACCAATGGCTTTGATGCGCTAAAAGATACCGTGCGCGAATACACACCAAAAATGGTGGCAGATATTTGCGGCATTAAAGAAGCGGATATTATCACGGCGGCTAAATGGTTTGGTAAAGGCCCTAGCCTTTCTATGTATTGCATGGGTTTGAATCAAAGCATACACGGCACAGATAAAAATGCGGCCTTAATTAACTTGCATTTAGCCACGGGGCAAATTGGCAAGCCAGGTGCAGGGCCATTCTCACTGACAGGTCAGCCTAACGCAATGGGCGGACGTGAAGTGGGAGGCATGGCGAATTTATTATCTGCTCACCGCGATTTAGCAAACCCAGAACACCGCGCAGAAGTTGCTAAGTTTTGGGGTGTAGAAAGCGTACCAGCAACGCCAGGTAAAACGGCGATTGAAATGTTTGATGCCGTGAAAGAAGGCAGCATTAAAGCCATTTGGATTGCTTGCACCAACCCTGCGCATTCTATGCCAGATGTGAATAATGTAATTGCAGCCTTACAAAATGCGGAATTGGTAGTAGTACAAGATGCCTATAACAACATCGACACCAATCAATATGCCGATGTATTGTTACCTGCCAGCACTTGGGGCGAAAAAGAAGGTTCAGTCACCAACACTGAACGGCGTATTACCCGTGTGAATCCTGCAGTTTCAACACCAGCAGAAGCGCGCCATGATTGGGCGATTATGGTGGATTTTGCACAACGTTTAGAAAAACGTTTGGTTAAAAATTCTAACTTGTTTCCATATACAACGACTGAAGAAATCTTCAATGAACACCGCGAAACCACGCGTGGCCGAGATTTGGATATTACTGGCTTAAGCTACGACTTGCTTAACGAGCAAGGTCCTCAGCAATGGCCGTTCAAGACTGGTGATACTGCTGGCGCAGCGCGTTTATACACGGATGGCGTGTTTCAGAAACCAGATGGTAAAGCGCAGTTCGTCAATACTGTCTACAAAGGTACGGCAGATAAAACTGATGCGCGCCATCCGCTACATTTACTCACAGGCCGTTTGCGTGACCAATGGCACGGTATGAGCCGCACAGGCACGGTGGCGCAGTTGTTCAACCATGCCGAAGAACCTGTGATACAGATGAGCGCCGATGACATGATGCGCCGCTCAATCAAAAATGGCGACATCGTTAAAGTCAGCAATAAACGCGGCAGTTTAGTGTTAGTTGCGCAATTGTCTGATGAAGTGCAAGCGTCACAGACCTTTATAGCCATGCACTGGGGTAGCCAGTTTATGCACGGCTTAGGCGTGAATGCGTTAATGCCGCCAACTTTTGATAAAACCTCAAAGCAGCCAGAACTTAAACACACCGCAATCAAAATTGAAAAGCTAGAGTTACCGTGGCGCATGACTGTGATGCGCACCATTCAGAACCTAGAGATGTTGGAGAAAGTTCGTGGATTATTAGCGAATTTCGACTATGCGACTTGTGGTTTATTTGGTCGAAAAACTGAACACCATGTCGGCATGCTGATTTTACGCGCAGCCCATACACAAGCGCCAGATGGCACATTGATAGAACAGATTGACCAAATACTGGCGATGACAGATGACATGCCATTGCTCAACTATCAAGATGCAAAACGCGGTATTAGCAAACGTATTTTAGTCACTAATGATAGCGGCAAACCAGAAGTCACCGGCGTGCGCTTGGTAGGTGAAACGCTCGCTACCGATTGGCTGAAAGAAGTCATGACTTCAGGTGAGTTTACCGCAGAACTTCGCCGTTGGGCGCTCGCACCACTCAGCACTCCGCCAGCAGGACAGCGCAGCCGAGGCAAGATTATCTGCAATTGTTTAGATGTCGCGGAAAACGATATTATCGAAACTATACAACTGGGCGCAGACTTGATCACCTTGCAAAATAAACTAAAATGCGGTACAGAGTGTGGCTCTTGTGTGCCCGAGCTTAAACGTTTAGTCGCGGCAAATAGCAAACATTAGGTATTGATTCGCTATCTTGATAGTTTTGCAGATGCTAATACGGTGATTTTTAAAGAGTAATCGAGTCATCATAAAATCGAATTAAATTTCGACCTTCATCTTTGGCTTTATACATTGCAGCATCAGCCCATTTCATCAGGTCAATTTGGTTTGCGTGGTCTTTAACAAATACAACAGCGCCAATACTTGCTGTGCATTCAAGTTCTATCACTTTATCTTTTTGACCAGTATGAGTGACTGTGAGTAAGTATGGCTTAGATAATACGTCCAGTATTTTTTCAGCAACCAATTTAGTTTCTGAAACTGACTCCGCTTCATCCAAGCTTAACTCACTCAGTATCACAACAAACTCATCGCCACCAAGGCGAGCAACCGTATCAACTTCTCTAATGCAGCCTTTTAGCCGGTTGGCAGCTTCGATCAATAGTAAATCACCTGCTTGATGTCCATGTGAATCATTGATAGGCTTAAAATTATCTAAGTCTAGAAACATGAGTGCGCCGTAGTATCCACTACGCTTGCTGGTTGAAATGGCTTTGGTCAGTCGGTCATCTAACAGGCGTCGGTTGGGCAACTGCGTCAACGTGTCATAAAAAGCAAAATTGCGCACTTGCTCTTCCATATTCTTGCGTTCAGTAATGTCTGTATGCGTTCCGCACATGCGAGTGGCTTTATGATTTGCATCCCATGAGACTACCTGCGCTTGATCAAGCACCCACTTGTATTCACCGCTTTTTGTGCGCATGCGGTACTCAAGTGCATGCATTTGAGTGCGGCCTTCAATATTGTCTCGGACTGATTGCCACGCCATTTCACGATCATCCGGGTGAACAAAATCTGCCCATTGCCTAACTGTAATTTCAATATTACTTAATTCATAGCCCAGCATTTCTGCCCAACGCTCATTTCGAGTCACTATATTATTTTTTATATCCCAATCCCAAAATCCAAGTTGACTGGCTTTTAATACCAGTTGCAGTCTCTGCTCACTTGCATGTAGCGCCGCCTCAGATTTTTTATACTCATCAAGTTCAATCAGTGAAGCTTGAGCAGCTTTTAATGCTTCATACGCATTTAAATGCTCATAGACTTCTTTGTCGTATTGTGAAGGAGAGGGTAACTTTAGGGCTTGGGGAGTGATATAGACCAATGCGATCGCGGTAACCACTGAAATCGAGGCGGTTACAGCCTTCATGCTGGCATCTACCCAATAAATAGGATTCCAAAAAGTCACAATTTCTAGCAAATGCGTGGTGCCGCATGAAAGAATAAAAGCGCTAAATAGCAAGAAAATCCCACGAAATTGTAAGTCTTTTCTTCGCCAGACAAAGTAAGTTAAAGTTAAGGGAATTGAATAATAAGCAAGAACAATGGCGGCATCTGATAACACATACAGCCATAGAAGAGTCGGCGACCAGTTAATACAGTATCCATGTGGCAGCAAATTGCTTGTATTAAGTAATATCGACATGATTAAATTCCAAAAACAAAGTCATCACTAATGTTGTTTAAATCTGTAGCTTTAAATCGTAACTAATTTCAGTATTTAGTGCCTATATCTTGTTTTGTTTTTACTGCTACTAATAACATCTACTCCATTATAAATAGAAGATGGAAAGCCTAGGCAGGTGAGGGTTATAGTGATGATTTAATTTAAACAATTTGTAACAATAGTTTAAATTTTATGTATGTATAGCATTATTTCGGCAGTTTTGCGAATTAATTTAGGGTGGGTCAATCAATTCGCTTAGATAAAATCTGCCCCGTAAGCTTACTCAATGCTAAATTTAGGGAAACTTGAATGGATTTGTTTGAGAGTATGCAGCCAAACAAGTTGGAAATCATTAAAGATGCCTATTTGCTAAAAAACTATGCCTTAACGAATGAAAAGGCGCTTTTGAGTGATTTAGAGCAGATTGTCAGCCAAGCACCCTTGCGGCATATGATGACAAAAATGAGTTTTGCAATGTCTGCGGCCATGACCAATTGTGGGGAGTTAGGTTGGGTAAGTGATATACAAGGTTATCGCTATGATATGAAAGATCCAACCACAAATAAGCCTTGGCCGTTGATGCCTAAAAGTTTTCAGCAGCTTGCTATTTTGGCGGCGACAGAAGCAGGATTTGATGATTTTCAACCAGACGCTTGTTTAGTCAATCAATATCAAGTGGGTGCAAGTATGGGTTTGCATCAGGATAAAAATGAGCTTGATTTTCATCAGCCTATCGTCAGCGTTTCATTGGGAATACCCGCTGTATTTCAGTTTGGTGGCTTAACTCGAGCAGATAAGACACTCAAAATCCCGTTAGTGCATGGTGATGTTGTGGTGTGGGGTGGTCAATCGCGCCTTAACTTTCATGGAATAGCACCGCTGAAAATGAACACGCACCCTATTTTGGGTGCGTATCGGTATAACCTGACTTTTCGAAAAGCAGGTTAAATTATAGTTTTAAAGCCGCTTTGATGCGTTTAAATGTTTGCGTAATAATGTTGCCATCCAATTGATAATGTTTATGCAACGCTTGTTTCACTTCCCAAGTGATTTTCACGCCAGCTGGAAAAGTCACTAAATCACCTTTGCTAAACTTAACAATAGAGCCGCAGCAAGTTGTCGCGACGCATTCACCCTCTAAAATATAAGCAATTTCTTGCTCTGGGAATGACCATGGGAAAGTTGAAACTTCTTTTTGCCAAGTTGGCCATTTACTCACGTTAAGCGCATCTAGTTTTGCTTGCGCTGGGTTATGTTCTACGGTGATTTCTGTAACTGGCGTTTGTTTCATGATGGTTTCTTAATGAATAGAGATGCGCTATTTTAACGTATCACAAGCAAATGATGATTGTTAAGTGACATAAGTAGTAAAATAGTTGTTTTGTATCAGCAATTATTTTATATGCGCATTAGTTTAGAAGAAGCCGCAGCAAGGCTTCAAAATGGCGAAGTTGTGGCGATTCCTACCGAAACCGTTTACGGCTTGGCGGCGGACGCAATGAATGATAGTGCGTTGCAGAAAATCTTCAAAACCAAGCAGCGCCCTGCGGATCATCCGCTGATCGTGCATATTGCCGATATTAGTCAGGTCACTGAATGGGTCACAGACTTTCCTGAAGTAGCGGTTAAATTGGCTAAAGCCTTTTGGCCAGGTGCTTTGACCTTGATATTGCCAGCAAAGCATCATGTTTCACGTGTGGTGCGTGGGGGCGAGCCAACCATTGCCTTACGTGTACCGAATCACCCAGTAGCACTGGAATTGCTAAAACTGAGCAAGTTAAGCGTTGCGGCTCCCTCTGCCAATTTATTTACCCAACTGAGCCCGACTACGGCGGCTCACGTTGAAGCTGGTTTAGGTGAGGATATCCCAGTGCTAGATGGTGGTGCATGCCAAGTGGGTATTGAGTCCACTATTGTGAGCGTCGCTGCAGATGGACAGTGGCAACTGTTGCGCCCTGGTATGATTAGTGAAGTAGATGTTGCTAAAGTAGCAGGCAGACCGCAGAAGAAAGTGGCTGAATCTAATAAAGTTGCAGCTACGGTTACAACTCCCAAAGCGCCAGGTCAGCATGCTCTGCATTACTCTCCTCGCACGCCATTATTATTATTTAAAGATAGAACAGCGTTGCTTGAACACGCTGAGCAATTAATAAAAGCTGGCAAAACTTGTGCGGCCTTGTTAATCGGCGATGGTGATAAGCCTTCTTGTCCTGTCACACAATTGTCTAATCAACCTGCAGAAGTTGCCGAGCAGTTATATGGCGCTTTACATCAGTTAGATGCGTTAAATGTAAGCAAATTATTAGTTGAATTACCACTAGATACTCCACCTTGGGCTGCTGTGTTGGATAGGTTAAGTCGGGCTGGTTTTAATAAAGCTACTTAGTAAGGTATTTTGATGGGTATGCCCCTTTATTTTATGCATAAAGCTCTAGCGCGTGTGTATGATTTGGGTTTGCAGTAAGTACGGTAAATTTTAAGGGTTCATAGAGATGACAAAAAAATTAAATCAATTGATGATCGTGGCAAGTTTAATTGCGATGCAGCCATCATGTAGTTCTTTTAGTTACAATCCGTTTAGTACTGGTGTAAAAGAGCAATCACGTTCGCCACAAAACGCAATAAGCTACGAATGTGATGCAGGTAAACAGTTTTATGTGCGCATGCAAAATAATGGTAACGATGCTTGGTTAATTTACCCTGACCATGAAGTGAATCTCACTAAATCTACTGACAACAGTAACCGCTTTACCAGTGGCGTCATTACTTTGTTGATTAATGCTGATGCAACGACCTTAAACGATGGTGAAAAAATCGCTTATACGGGTTGTAAGGCACAAGTCAAAAAGTAACTTAGCAATACTATTTAAGCCTTGCTTACATATCTAAAAGGGCGTAATTTAGTCATCAATCTTTGTGTCTTGTTTTAACTACAGGTATTAACTATGGAGGTTTCACCATGGATAATAAGTACGGTTTGGGTAGCACTAAAGTGGCTACCGAGCATCATGAAACACATCATAAAGCACCCGTAGAAACTGCTAAACACTGTAAGTTCTGCGGCAGTGCAGATTTGGTGTTAAGTCCAACTATGCATGACCATCGTTGCGCGCAATGCGGAGAATTACAAAACGATGTGCCAGCTGGCTACTCTTCAGGAAGAAGTAGTGATTTTTAGACGCTAAATTGACATTGTTTGCCGAGCGCCAAAGGTAAGCCTAATATTTTTTCTATAAACGTATTAAAAAAGCAAAATAAAGCACTAATTATGCGAATTTATAACGATTTAATTCGCTAAAAGTTTTATAATCTTGCGTACAAAAACACCCTTTCCATTAAACAACTCCAAAAGAGAAGATAAATGTCTACACAAAATGCTGATATTGGCCTAGTTGGCCTAGCT
>JANLZY010000229.1:0-2408 GCA_031359365.1 Methylotenera sp.
TCACCAAGCCTGGACCTAGTACTGCCGCAAATGCAATCGCTAGCAAAATACCTGGGAAGGCTAAAAATACATCGGTAATTTGCATCAATGCACGATCTATCTTGCCGCCGTAAAAACCTGCAAGTAAACCTATACATACGCCAACCAACATGGTAATGGCTGTAACGATGATGGAAACCATAAACGAAACTTCAACACCACGTAAAAGGCGTGCCAGTATGCTACGACCTAGATCATCCGCTCCCAATAAGGAAGAAAAGCTTGGCGAACTGAGAATGCCATTCAAGTCAATTTGATTCGGGTTAAGCTGCAACAAGCGCCCGATAACAACTGCAGCTAGCCAAAACATCGAAATAGAAGATGCGAATTTTTTCATTTAAATCTATCAAAAATCATTTCGTAAATAAGCACTTTAACTTTTGCCAAAAACTAGGTTTTTCAAATAGCTCTGGTACAGACCAAGTGCTGGAACAAAGAAAGTCTTCAGGCAATTCACGCACAGCTTCTTGCGGCGCTGCCACATTCCAAAGATGCTCCCAACCGCCAGAACTGTAATCAGCAATAATCACTTGACCCTTCCACCTTTCTAACCACGCGTTCACCCAATCAAAATCTGCTGATTCATCATGATGCAATACAAAAATTGTGATGCGCTTTAGCTCACTCATGGCTTACCTTAAGCAAACTTTACCCACTGATTCTAACTCTAGGGTCAGCAAATCTATACAAGATATCTGTGACCAAATTCACCAATACATAACTCAAAGCGACAATCAGCACGCAAGCTTGCGTCACAGGGTAATCACGCTTCTCGATACTTTCCACCAACATGCGCCCAATGCCATCCCAGCTAAAAATCGTTTCGGTAATTACGGTGCCAGCTAACAAGCTACCCATTTGCAGGCCAACAATGGTAATAATCGGCAATAAGGCAGCACGCAAAGCATGGCGTAGAATCACCGTTTGTTCAGTTAAACCTTTAGCACGCGCGGTGCGAATATAATCATCATTCAGCACTTCAAGTAAACTGGTGCGCGTCATACGCGTGAGTATCGCGCTTAAACCAAAGCCTAAAGTTAACGCAGGCAAAATAATAGAAGCGCTAGACTCCATGCCACTGACAGGTAGCCAGCCCAGCCATACAGCAAATATCAGCATCAATATAGGCCCTAGCCAAAAGGCTGGCATGGCAGATAAGCGTACACTTACCAAAGTCACCACAATATCTTGCCAATGATTTGCTTTTAAAGCTGCATAAATACCCATAGGCACACCTAAAGCGATGCCTATAAATAAAGATAGCAACGCCAATTTCACCGTAGCTGGATAGCGCGTTTTAAGCATTTCAATAATCGGCGTTTTTGTGTGTATAGACTTACCTAAATCGCCTTGTGACAATTTAAGCAGATAATTGCCAAACTGTTGGATAAGCGGCTGATCTAGCCCCAAATCAGCACGTAATTGGGTACGGTCAGCAGTGCTGGCAGATTCGCCTAGCATGACTTCCACGGGGTCACCCGGTACCAAATGAATTAGTAGGAAAGTAAGTAACAATACGCCGAAAATGACGGTAGCTAGGTTTGAGAGTTTTTTAATTAAAAACATGTAAACTGTCATTCCGACGAAAGTCGGAATGCGGATTTTGGGAATCTGGCGACGTTACAACTTAAAGACACTGGATTCCGTGTCAAGCATGGAATGACAAAAAAAAGAGTCAGATTATTCATTCCGAAATCACCACAGACGTGCCAACATCGACTAAATCAAACAACTCAATCATCTCCGAATTACGCATGCGCACGCAGCCATGCGAGCCAATTTTGCCTAACTCCGTGCTATCTGGCGTGCCGTGAATATAAATATAACGTTGCATGGTATCCACATTACCCAACCTGTTCTTGCCAACCTCTTTACCTGAAAGCCACAAAATTCGCGTCAATATCCAATCTCGCTCAGGGAATTCAGCCATCAATTCTGATGTACAGATTTCACCCGTAGGTCTACGTCCAACAAACACGGTATTCGCTGCTACACCCGCACCAATCTTAGCGCGGATAATATGTTGCCCTAATGGCGTACAGCCGCTATTTTTCTCGCAACCTGCGCCATTCGCCGCAGTAGATACACTGTATTTAGCTTTTACGCCGCCAAAGTTATCAAAAAGCGTGAGAGTTTGATTGGAAATAGAAATTTCAATGCGCATAGCTGATTGTACCCAAATCATCCCAATTTCCATCAGGTTTTGCGTTGTAATTGGTGATGCTTTTGCGCATGGCGGCAAACTGACCTTCGTACCACAGCGATATATAAGGTAATTGGTTGTGAATATGCGTTGTTGCCGCTTGCCAGTTTTCTTCAGCAAGCTGTTTATCTAGTTCAGCATCTGCGTATCTGCCACGGTTAAAGCC
>JANLZY010000290.1:0-3402 GCA_031359365.1 Methylotenera sp.
GCCAGGCGGAACCGCCCTAGGAGAGCGATTACGTGCGCTTTTACTGCATGAAAATATGCATGCTGAAACTGAAACGCTATTGATGTTTGCTGCAAGGCGTGAGCATATTGCTAGCGTGATAGCGCCGGCGTTGTCGCGAGGCGCTTATGTGCTGTCCGACCGCTTTACAGATGCCACATATGCTTATCAGTGCGGCGCAAAAGGTGTTGATGTGAGTAAGATTCAACTTTTAGAAAAATGGGTGCAGGGAGATTTGCAGCCAGATATCACACTATTGTTTGATGTGCCAGTAGAAGTCAGCATACAAAGACTAGCCAATGCACGCGAGCCAGATAAATTTGAGCGTGAAAACGCAGATTTTTTCACACGCATTAGAAATGCTTATCTGCAGCGTGCTAAAGAAAATCCAAGTAGATTTAGAGTGATTGATGCTAACAGGCCTTTAGATGAAGTTAAACAATCGATTGAAGAGATAATTTTAGCATTATGATTTATATAAAATAAATGACTTCAAAAGTAAAAATTTACCCTTGGCAAACTAAGGTGTGGCAACTCGTTAATCATGATGAAAAACGAAGTGCACACGCCTTGTTATTACATGGTCGAGCTGGTATTGGTAAATATGATTTCGCAAGAGAGCTTAGCCAGTCGCTTTTATGTGCACATCAAGATGACTTAGGGCACGCTTGTGGCGCTTGCTCGAGTTGTAATTGGTTTAAGGAAGAAGGTCACCCAGATTTTCGCCTTTTAAGCCCAGAACAAGAGTCCGAGGCAGATGAAGAGGGTGTGGCCGCAAAAAAAACCAAAAAGAAAACACAAATCTCTGTCGCGCAGATACGTGATTTAAGTGACTTTCTAAGTATGTCTAGCCACCGTAGTGATGGGGCACGCATCGTACTTATTCACCCCGCAGAAGCACTTAATTTGGCTTCAGCCAATGCGCTACTTAAAATGCTTGAAGAGCCTGCGGAGGGTGTTGTATTCATTCTAGTCGCGCATCAACTACAGCGGTTATTACCGACTATTATCAGTCGTTGCCAAAAAATAAGCATGCCGATGCCTACTGATACGCAATCACTAGCATGGCTTAGTGAGCAAGGCGTGCCAAATGCTAAAGAGCAGCTAGCTTACTTAGATGGCTCGCCAATTAAAGTGTTTAATGAACAATTGCAATTCTCGCAACTAGGTGAAATATGGCGGTTATTAGCCCTTGGTGGAAAATTACAGCCACATCTTGCTGCGCCTACATTAATTGCCAGCTCGGTAGAGTCAGGCATTATTGCCTTGCAAAAATGGATCTATGATATTGTTGCAATGCGATTGTCACGCCAAGTACGTTACCATGCAATGCATACCACAGCTTTGCAAGCGTTAGCAGACAAGGTAAACTTGAGTAGCTTGTTTCAGTTACAAAAGAAAGTTGAGGCACTGCGTAAACTAGCACTGCATCCTTTGAATCATGAATTGCAAATGGAAAGCTTACTTCTTGAATACACTCGAATTTTTTAACTAAACTTTCTAATTAACTCAAAAGACAACATTTATAACTAGCATTTGAATTTGTAGAGATCAATAATGGCTGAAGACCTAGCAGAAAATACTAATAATATTCCAAAACCTGGCGTTTTATCGCTCGCAATTAAGGAAAAAGTAGCGCTCTATGCTGCTTATATGCCGTATGTTAAAGGTGGCGGGTTATTTATCCCCACTAACAAGCCCTTTAAAATTGGCGAAGAAGTTTTTATGCTGTTAAGTTTGATTGATGATCCGATGAAACTTAAGGTTGTAGGTCACGTGGTATGGGTAACACCCGCAGCTCAAGCTGGCAGACCACAAGGTGTTGGTGTGCAGTTTAGTGATAAAGATGGTGGCATTGAAGCTAAAAATAAAATTGAAGGCTTACTTGGAAGCGCATTAAAGTCATCTCGCGCAACACATACGATGTAATTCATAGTTGATGCAACTCACATTGCAATTTTGATGCTACTTATAAATTTATTTATGTGAAGTAATTTACGAAAACTAAACATGCTTGTTGATTCCCACTGCCATCTTAATTTTCCTGAACTTCTGGAAAACTTGCCTGCCATCAAGCAGGCGATGCAAGAAAATAAAGTAGGGCATGCCTTGTGCATATCAGTCACGTTGCCAGACTTTCCTCAAGTACTGGCTTTAGCTGAAACTAACGATAATTTCTATGCATCAGTAGGCGTGCATCCTGATTACGAAGATATTGACGAACCAAGTGTGGATGATCTTCTAAAGCTTGCTGACCATCCAAAAATTATTGCAATTGGTGAAACTGGATTGGATTACTTTAGATTAACCGGTGATTTAGAATGGCAGCGTACACGTTTTCGTACGCATATTCGTGCGGCCATTGCTTGTGGCAAGCCCTTAGTCATTCATACCCGTAGCTCAGCTGAAGACACTTTGCGTATTATGCGTGAAGAGAATGCGCAGCAGGTGGGCGGGGTCATGCATTGTTTTACTGAAAATCTAGATGTGGCAAAGCAAGCGATTGAGTTGGGCTTTTATATCTCATTTTCTGGCATTGTGACTTTTAAAAACGCACTCACGATTAAAGAGGTTGCAAGGCAAGTCCCATTAGACAGAGTGTTGGTGGAAACAGATTCTCCATACTTAGCGCCCATGCCTTATCGCGGCAAAACCAATCAACCAAGTTACGTAAAGCATGTGGCAGAAGAGATTGCTCGGCTGCGCGGTATTTCTTTGGAGGAAGTTTCACAAGCTACCACCAATAATTTCTTCCGTTTATTTAGGCACGCTGTAGCTAACTAGCTACAGATAACATTTTATGCAATTGACGATGTTAGGGGTAGGATCAAGCGCTGGAACGCCTATGATAGGCTGCAAATGTCCCACATGCGCCTCAACTGACCCTCGCAACAATCGTACACGCTGCTCTAGCATTATTCATCTGGATAATGGCAAGTCGATCCTAATCGATACAGGGCCTGATTTACGTCAGCAAGCGCTTAGGGAAAAGCTTACCAGCATTGATGCAGTGTTATACACCCATACTCATGCTGACCATTTACATGGCATTGATGATTTGCGCGCGTTTTGTCAAATTCAGCGTACGCAAATTCCGCTCTATGGCAGCCACGATGCTATGCAACATATCGCTGATAAGTTTGGCTACACCTTGCGTGAACCCAGTAATTTTTGGGATTTACCTGTACTAAAAACGCATGTAATCAACGCACCATTTCAGCTTTTTGAACAAACTGTCATACCAATTCCACTTAAGCATGGGAATAGTGATATTTATGGTTATAGAATCGGTGATGTCGCTTACCTGACTGATGTATCAAGCATTCCTGAGGCCTCGCTGGCATTGTTACAAGGTTTAAAAGTTCTATTATTAGACTGCCTTAG
>JANLZY010000095.1:0-1802 GCA_031359365.1 Methylotenera sp.
AAGAACCATCACGCTCACAGTTAAAAAACCTTATGAACTGGTTAAAGAATCTATCCCTATCGTGGGCTACGAACATCGTTGGAAAGGCCAGATTTCAGGCATTGAGCTTTCTAAAGTCAGTTCAGAAGAAATTAAACACAGTGATAGCGTAACGCATGTCATACATTTAACTTACCAAGTGTTTACCACTGGCAAGTTAGCGAAACCAGCCGCACTAAGAGCTGAGATTCTTAAAATGAGGAACACTGAGAAAAAAGAAACCTTGCAATACCGTGTGCCCTCTTTCAATTTCCGCGTTTCGCCGCTTTCTGTATTTGGCTCTGTGAAACTAAAAGAAGAAATGAGTCCATTTATGCCGCCTTTTCTTATCGACTCAAGTAAGCAAAAGGTGACGCTAAAAGTACTGGTTGGTTTACTAGGCTTATCATTGCTAGGGCTACTTTACATATTAGGTATACATGCTTGGTTACCTAGAATGGGCGCACCTTTCGCAAAAGCGTATCGTGATATTCGCAAGATGCCTGAAACTGCTGCAGGCTTGCAGCAAGCAGCGGCACGTATTCATGAATCACTTAACAAAACAGCTGGTACCAGCTTATTTGGTAATAATATCGACAGCTTTATTCAAGACAAACCAGCTTTTTCACCAGTGAAACAAGATATTGAAAAGTTTTTTGCTTTGTCACGAAAAGTGTTTTTTGAACCAGAATCTGCACAAAACTTAAACGAGCACTCAAAAGCTTGGTTATTGAGGTTTTGCCGTCACCTACGTGATTGTGAACGTGGCCTGAGACCAGAAGCGAGCGCATGATGGGGTTTATGCATCCATTAGTGTTATGGCTGTTGCCACTTGCACTGCTACCGATTTTACTCGAGCGTTCGCACACGCGCACCTACTCATGGGTAGATATGCTGCCAAGTGACCCATTTTCGAATTTAATTGGTTTACTACTTAAAATCTTGGCTACCATTAGCTTAGTTAGCATCCTTGTTGGTTTAGCCGGGCCACATAGCTTAGAACAGAAAGTTGAGCGTGTAGGCATAGGTGCGCAAATTGGCATGGTGATTGATAGAAGTGCCAGTATGGATGATCCATTTTCTGGCGGTACAGCTGAAGGTCGCGTTGGTGAGACCAAATCTGTTGCAGCTGCCAGATTAATGACTGAGTTTGTAAACTCCCGTCAAAACGACATGATAGGTGTGATTACCTTTAGTAACTCCGCAATGTATGTGCTGCCGCTCACTGAAAGTCGTGAAGCAATTCAAGCCGCCATTAAAGCCACTGCAGGCAATTCGTTGTTCCAAACAAATATTGGTGGAGGCCTAACCAGCGCTGTAAGTTTGTTTGAAAATGTGCCAGATTCAGGTTCACGCGCCATCATTCTGCTGTCTGATGGCGGTGGTCGCATGGGCGGTGTTGCGCAACAAAAACTGCGTGAATGGCTGCAAAGATACAACATTACACTGTATTGGATTGTATTAAGACAGCCAGGTGGCATCAGTATTTTTAATGAATACAAGCAAAAAGAAGAAGGTGCTTTGCCTTCGGAAGTTGAGCTGTATGAATACTTTAAAACACTACGTAGCCCATTTAGCGCTTATGAAGCTGAGGATCCTAAATCACTCGCCAATGCAATAGCTGATATTAATGAAAAAGAAAGAAAACCAATTAAGTATATGGAAAAAATCCCTGGTCACGATTTTACACAATTCTGCTACATCATTGCAGCGCTTATGATTGCCCTGTTACTTGGCGTTAAATACCTAGAATTTAGAACATGGAAAGTAAATATATGAGCCTT
>JANLZY010000332.1:0-2440 GCA_031359365.1 Methylotenera sp.
CACTAGTAGTTTGCCGTCTTCAGTCACGGCTAATCCACGTGGGCCTTCACCTTTAACGTCAATGGTTACGGTGGAAGTCAGCGTATTTAAATCAATGACTGATACGCCACCATCCTGATTCGAAACATAAGCTTTGCCGCGATCTGCAGCGTTGGCGTTTATTCCAATATTCATGCTGACTGCTGCCGCAATTACTACATGCGTTAATTTCATTCTTTATTTCTCCTTAGAAAACTATTTTATGCTGCTCTATTAATACTGTGATTTGGGCATACTAATTTAACTTAGGTTCAACTTAATATGCGTTAGTGGATATGAAAAATCAGACTATGAATATCAAGCAAGAAGCACGCTAGAAATTTAATTTTTTAAAAACAATAACTTGAATTTTAGTGATAAATAATCTGGTTGCAAGCAACCACCAATATGGCTGTATACAACCAACTTATTAAAATATTTGATTAAGATTATTTAGCCCAAGAATAGTTTGTACGCTGGGTTTTGTGTTTCATCCCAGTGCGGGTAGCCTAAATTATCTAAAAATGTATTGAACTCCGCGCTATCAGAAGGCGGCACTTGCATGCCGACTAGTACGCGACCAAAGTCAGCGCCGTGGTTACGGTAATGAAACAAACTGATGTTCCAGTCGTGCCCCATGGTTTCTAAAAACTTCATGAGTGCGCCTGGTTTTTCAGGAAACTCAAATCTAAATACCATTTCATTTTCAGCTTGCGGCGCATGCCCGCCAACTAAATGACGCAAATGCAGTTTAGCGACTTCATTATCCGTTAGATCTAGTGCTGGTAAGCCTTGCGCTTGCAAATCGACGACAAGTTTGGCAGATTCTGCAGGGTCGGCAATTGCCACGCCTACGAAAATATGCGCGACTTTAGCATCGGCATAGCGATAATTAAACTCGGTGATATTGCGATTCCCCAGCAAGTTACAGAACGCCTTAAACGCACCTGGCTTTTCTGGAATCGTTACGGCTAACACTGCTTCGCGTTTTTCGCCAATTTCAGCACGTTCAGCAACAAAACGTAGCCTGTCAAAATTCATATTGGCGCCAGATGCAATGCCGACTAGTGTTTTGCCATGCAGGTTTTCACGTTTTGCATAAGCTTTTAACCCAGCCACTGCTAACGCCCCAGCAGGTTCTAGAATACTGCGCGTATCTTCAAATACATCTTTAATCGCAGCGCAAATCGCGTCGTTATCGACCACTATCATTTCGTCTACATATTGCTGTGCGAGTGCAAAGGTATGCTCACCTACCTGTTTAACCGCTGCACCATCAGCAAATAAGCCTACTTGGTCTAGCATGACGCGTTCACCTTTTTTAAGTGACTCTGTCATCGCTTCAGCATCTTTTGCCTCTACGCCTATCACTTTGATTTCTGGTCGTAAAGCTTTCACGTAAGCTGCGACACCCGCCAGCAAGCCACCGCCACCTACGCAGCAGAATATAGCTTCTATCGGTTGCGGGTTTTGTGCCAATATTTCTAGCGCAATCGTGCCTTGCCCCGCAATAACATCTGGGTCGTCGTAAGGGTGCACAAAGGTGAGATGCTCAGTTTTTTCTAGTTCAAGCGCTTTCACGTATGAATCTGAATAGCTATCGCCAAACAGCACAATCTCAGCACCGTAGCTACGCACCGCATTAATCTTAATCGCTGGGGTTGTGGTCGGCATTACGATGACAGCACGGCAACCTAACTTTTTCGCACTCATCGCCACGCCTTGTGCATGGTTACCCGCGCTGGCAGCAATCACACCGCGTTTTAGCACGTCGGCAGGTAAGCTTGCCATTTTGTTGTAGGCGCCGCGAATTTTGAATGAAAATACAGGCTGCATATCTTCGCGTTTAAGCAATACGCGGTTATCAATGCGAGCGGATAGGTTGGTTTGAAGCTGTAAAGGCGTCTTTTTTGCTACATCGTAAACGTGAGAGTTTTCGATTTTTTGTCTATAGTTGATGTTCATTGCTTATTTTTAAAATCACCTGTGCGGTGTATTATGTTGAATTGACTTACATTATAAAGAATTTATTAAGGATTCTATAAGGAATTAGGAAAAATGGCATACACACAAGACGAATTAAAACAGCAAGTCGCAAAAGCAGCGGTTGAATACGTAAAAGAAGGCATCATCGGCGTGGGTACGGGCTCAACTGCAAACTTCTTTATTGAAGAGTTAGCAAAAGTAAAACACAAAATTGAAGGCGCAGTGGCCAGCAGTGAAGCCACAGCACAACGTTTACGCGGCCATGGCATACAAGTATTCGATTTAAACAGCATCGACGGCATGGATATTTATGTAGATGGCGCAGATGAAATTACCGAACATTTGCATATGCTAAAAGGCGGCGGCGGGGCACTCACGCGCGAGAAAATTGTGGCGGCGGTGGCCAAAACCTTTATTTGTATTTGTGATGAAACTA
>JANLZY010000338.1:0-2700 GCA_031359365.1 Methylotenera sp.
CATGCTGGCGCGCTGTTATTTCCTTTAAAACCCGCCAATACAGTGCGCTGACCACTTAAGGTTTGCACATAAATAATCGGCTTTTTCTTTTCAAAAGATACATAGGCAATTTTATTACCTTCTGGTGACCATGCTGGAGAAATAATAGGCTCTTTTGATGACACCATGGTCAAAGGATTTGCGCCATCGGCATCTGCTACTTTGAGCATATAACGGTCATTAGCCTTGGTGATATAAGCGATACGACTAGCGAAGATACCTGACTCACCAGTCAGTTTCTGATAAATCACATCCGCAATTTTATGCGCTGTTGTTCTGAGTTGATTTGGTGCAATGGTGTACTGCATAGCAGTTAATTGGCTTTGCTTTAGCACGTCTGCTAACTGAAACGTGACCTTCAAACGGTTATTCGGCAATGTTTCCACAACACCCACCGCCATGGCCTGCGCCTGCAGGCTTGCCCATTCTGAATATTTGATTTGCGTGATATCGGTAGGTTTATTCACCACGCCACCAGTTTCTAACAGGCGAAACAAACCGCTGCGTTTCAAATCTGCCGCAATAATACTGCTGATATTGTCTGCGCTGTTACCACTTTGCTCAAATGGCACAATAGCGATTGGCACTTGCTGTGCGCCACCGCCGCTAATTTCAATTTCTAATGCGGCATTAGCTAACGATGGAATAAACATACTTACAGAAAATATAGCTAAATTAAGTAATTTGGAAAATCTTAATCTTGGAAATTTTAATTTTGAAAATTTAGGTATACGCATAGGCTATGTTTAATGTCTTTAATTAATCATTCATCAAAATTTAAGAATTGGAACTCAGAACCAGCAACTTAGTTCTCATTGAATTCTAATCCAAGCTTATTTTGACGCCTCAAGCATTTTGACGCCACACGATTTACACTTTGTTACATTCAAACATTCTTTTATAAGACATGTGAAACCAACTTAATCATTAGGGCGGAATTTCAAATTTAAGTTTCTAAATTGTGAGAAAAGCGATGGATCAGTAGGCAACGGCAACGGCTCAGACGCCATAATTGCTCGCTCTACGGCCTCATCACAGGCAGCACTGCCACTTGATTTAACCAGTTTAGGGCTACCGCTCAACTCACCTGTTGGTAGCAAGCCTATATCAAATCTAAGCTCTGGGTTACCTTCACCGCACAACGTTTTATTCACATTGCCTTTAATTTTAGCCTGTATTTTATTTTTGAACTCACCTACCACACCCGCATTGGCTGAGGCTCTAGATGATAAGGCCTGTTGCTCCCCTGCCGTTTTCTCTTCCGCCAAGGCTTCTTGTTGTAATTTCTTTAAGGCGTCATTTGGCTTATTTACTTTGACTGCAGGCTTCGCATCATCCTTAAGCGCTTCTAACTTAAGCGCATCAAGCTGTTTCTTTTGCTCCAAGGCTTTCTCTTTTTTAAGTTGATCTTCTGCCTTCTTCAGCTCTAATGCTTTTTTCTTTTTTTCTAGTGCAATATCGACTTGCGGCTCTTCTTTTGGTTTTTCTTCTACGATGGGTTTCGGCTCAGGTTTAGGTTCTGGCTTAATCTCTTCTTTAATAATAGGCTTTGGCTCTGGCTGTACTATTGGTTGCACTACTGGCTCAGGTGCTGGTACAGCTTGATTAGGGATGCTATCCCACAGCTCAACTTCGGTGACATTTAAAGTAGTGTGCGCGGCTTTCCAGTTAAATGAAATCAGCAATGCACCAAGCAAAGCCAGATGCACAGCAATTGCAAGTCCACCGGCTTTCCAGGAAACTTCTTTTTCGTACGTTCTAATCATTTTAATAAACTGGCCATCTTAATAATTCTGCGAGCTTATTTCGCTGGCGCTAACAATAGCCCAACTTTATCCACTTTATTCTGTTTGAGTAAATCCATCACACCAATCACATCGTCGTACTTAACATTTTTATCTGCGGCAATCACCACCGAACGCTCTGGTGATTTTGTAAGCGCTTGGCGCACAGCCAGCAACAACTCATCACGCGACATAGGTTTATTGTCGAACTCAATTTTATGATTGAGTTTAACCGTGAGTACCAATGGCGGCACTTGCGGCTGTTTCAAAGCCTGACCTACTTTAGGCAAATCAACCACGCCAGGATTAGTCATAGGTGCGGTCACCATAAAGATAACTAACAGCACCAAAGTCACGTCAATGTAAGGCACTACATTGATTTGATTCATCACGCGACGTTTGCGAGTACGCGCCATGATTTAGCTCTTTCTTTGCAGAATATTAGTGAACTCTTCCATAAAGCTTTCGTAACGTACTGAAAGCCTATCGACTGAGCTGGCAAAACGGTTATAGGCAATCACGGCTGGAATCGCCGCAAACAGGCCTATTGCGGTTGCTACCAAAGCTTCTGCAATGCCTGGTGCAACTTGACTTAGTGTAGCTTGCGCCACGTTGGATAAGCCTCTAAACGCATTCATAATGCCCCACACTGTGCCAAATAAGCCGATGTATGGGCTCACAGAGCCAACTGAGGCTAGAAACGGCAGATGAGCATCCAGATCATCTAACTCACGGTTGTAGGCTGCGCGCATCGCGCGGCGAGAGCCTTCCATTACATCAGAGACATCCATTGTCGTTTGCTGTTTGTGACGTACATATTCCCTAAAACCCGCTTCAAATATACTTGCCATGCCTTGTGGTTTGCGACGGCTTGAGG
>JANLZY010000352.1:0-1776 GCA_031359365.1 Methylotenera sp.
GCTCAAGCAAGCTTTTTTGCGCAATGCGCCATTGTTGGACAAAGTGCATTATGACAACCGTTTAACTATCGATCATCATGCACTAGGACTGAATACGGCGATCTCGCGCGTACAGGGTGGCAAGATTAAAGCTAAAAAAGAAATACGAATCTCTTCATTTTTTAAAGAAACGCCTGCTGATTTTTTAAAAATGATTGTAGTGCATGAGCTTGCACATCTAAAAGAACGCAATCACGACAAGGCTTTCTATCAACTATGCCAGCACATGGAACCAAACTACCATCAATTAGAGTTTGACTGTCGCGTGTATTTGCTTTGGAAAACAGAGCGTTAATAACATTAAGTGTAATGAACTCTCGGCTCTAAAATCAAAGTCAATTTTTATTGATGGTTATAAAACTTGCTCTTACGTATCATCAGCCAGCCAAATATCAAATAAGCTGCCATCGCCAATGCCAAGCCAGATGGGGCATACCAGACTAATGGCACAATCAAACCAGCAGATACTGTCGACAGCAACATTTGTATAAAAGCCTGGCCTGAAGCCGCAGTGCCTCTGATTTTGGGATGTCGGTCAAGAGCGACAAGTGAAAGTATAGGCATTGCCAATGCCATGCCAATATTAAATAAAGCAATCGGCAGAATGTTATATAGCGGCCTTGTAGGCAATATATAGCAAACGAGTACATTCAAGATGACCATTGCCGCCATCCAAAGATAGGCTACTTTAACGACCTTTTGCCTTGCATAACGCCCCGCTGCTCGCTTTGCTAGATATGAACCCAATATCATGCCGCAAACGGTAGGGATAAACATGTAGCCAAATTGGTGTTGAGTAAAACCTAGTTGTTTAACTAAAAATACTGGGCTGGCTAATACATACAGAAAAAAACCTGCGAAATTTGCACTGAGTGCTAATACAACGTAATTAAACTCTTTATCGCCAAATATCACTTTATAGTCTTTAACAACCTGTTTTGCAGATAATGGCAAACGTTTCTCGACGGGTACTGTTTCTGGCAAATAGCGAATAGCTGCCCACAGACTCAGCGCTGCATACAGGGCTAAAAAGATAAAAATAGCTTGCCAATATATGCCAAGTAACATCCCACCAATAATGGGCGCTATTGCTGGTGCAATACCAAATAACATCTGTACTGTCGCCATCACACGCTGCGCCTGCGCACCTTCAAACAAGTCGCGCACCATGGCACGCGCCACTACATTACCTGCCCCACCAGAAATCCCCTGCAAGGCGCGAAAGAACCACAACGTCTCGATATTAGTTGCAAAGGCGCAGCCTATAGAGGCTAGTACAAATACACCTAAACCCCATTTGATGGTAGTGATGCGACCTATTGAATCTGAAATTGCACCATGCCATAAAGTCATGAGCGCATATGGCAACAAGTAAAAAGTCAGGCTTTGTTGAATTTGCACATCAGTTGCGCCCAGTTGAGCACCCATCACATGGAATGCAGGCAAGTAGGTATCAATAGCAAAGGGTGCAAGTGCAGCGAGACTTGCCAGCACATAAACTAAGAGATTTGAGTGAGTAGGATGGGCGTTTGGTTTCATATATTCTAAAAATAAAAAAGCGCGCCAGTTTTGGATAACTGCGCGCTTTGTATTATATCTGCTAAAACTTAGGGCAAAGCATGAAACTCTGCAATTCGCTCTTTATCACCCGCCACATATTTCTTAGAGTTCTTATCAGTTCTGAAAATAATGGGTTGGTTAGCTATTACTGGATTTTTGCTATCTTCAATCGCCTTC
>JANLZY010000363.1:0-1512 GCA_031359365.1 Methylotenera sp.
GCAAAACGTGCATCTAGAAGCGGTGCAAATACTATCATTGCCTCAGGTCGTGAAAGAAACGTGCTGGTTCGTTTAGCCGCTGGTGAAGTAATTGGTACGCATCTGCAAACCACAGAAATGAAAACGACCGCGCGCAAGCAATGGTTAGCCGATCATTTGCAGTTACGCGGTAAATTAACGCTCGATGCAGGCGCGGTAAAGGTCATCAAGCAAGATGGCAAAAGTTTATTGCCAATTGGCGTAACAGCTGTTGAAGGTAGCTTTGAGCGCGGCGAAGTCGTTGCTTGTTGCGATGAAAATGGCGTAGAGTTGGCGCGTGGTTTAGTCAACTACTCAGCCATGGAAGCGACTAGAATCATGCGAAAATCTAGCAAAGACATTGAGAAAATATTGGGCTATGTGGAAGAGGCGGAATTGATACACAGAGACAATTTAGTCTTGTTGTGACGCTCAGCCAAAAATACTTATATTTTAATTTTTTGTGAATTTGATACATAAAGAATAACAAAGGAATGTTAATGAATAAACAACCTTTAGTAGCCATTATTATGGGCTCTGATAGTGATTGGCCTATTATGAAAGCTGCTGCCCAGATGCTAGCTGACTTTGATATTGCTTATACTGCAGACGTGGTTTCAGCGCATCGCACTCCTGATTTAATGTTTAGTTTTGCCGAAACTGCTGCACAAAAAGGTTATCAGGTGATTATCGCTGGTGCAGGTGGCGCCGCACATTTACCTGGTATGGTAGCGTCTAAAACTACTTTGCCAGTGTTAGGCGTACCTGTGCCTTCTAAACATTTACAAGGTCAGGACTCACTTCTTTCTATCGTGCAAATGCCTAAAGGCATCCCAGTGGCTACCTTTGCAATTGGTGAGGCTGGTGCGGCGAATGCTGGTTTATTTGCAGCATCGATTTTAGCGAATCATGATGCGGCTTTAGCTGGTAAATTAGCCGAATTTCGCACTAAGCAGGCTGCAAAAGTGCACGCTATGGAATTAAGTGATAAGCCATAAATATCATCAAGTGAAATATTATTAAGTTTTAATATCAATCAATCTGTATTCAATATATGAACCATCATCAAGAACAAACACCAGTCATACTTCCGCCTGCAATGCTAGGCATGCTTGGAGGCGGTCAACTCGGTCGTTTTTTTGTAGTTGCTGCCCACGAAATGGGTTACAAAGTCACTGTGTTAGACCCTGATGCGAACAGCCCAGCAGGTAAGATTGCCGATGTACATATTTGCGCAGCATTTGATGATAAAGGCGCTTTATTAAAGCTAGCTAACACCTGCGAAGCAATTAGTACTGAATTTGAGAATGTACCGGCAGATTCACTCTCTTTTTTAGCTGAAACTAAACCTGTGCGTCCAAGTGCTTATAGTGTTGCGATTGCGCAGCATCGTGTAAATGAAAAGAACTTTCTTAAACATGCTGGCTTACCCGTTGCGCCATTTGAAGTCATCAATGAAGTTGAGGATTTACCTAATGACGATAGCGATATTTA
>JANLZY010000371.1:0-4425 GCA_031359365.1 Methylotenera sp.
GCTAAACCAACGTTTGAAAACAAACGCTCTGAACCGCAACCTGGGAAATAAAACACCGCTTCACTATCTTCAGTGACTTTTTGCGGATTACGAATTACCGGAATCATGTTGTTATCTTCTACACCCAGCATGGCGCGTGAGGTTTTAGATTGCATTTTTCTAGGCATTGGCCTGTTGATAAAGTGAATCACCTGCGCCTTGATTTCTGGCTTGCCTACAGTGGCTGGTGGCCTGACTTTATCTTTTAACATATGAAACTTCTTCGCCAAACTATGCGCGAAACTTTGCGCTTTATAGCCAATGGTGACCATAAAGGTGCGCATCAACTTAATCGTCGCAGGGTCTTTAGCATTCAAGAATGCCATACCTAAAGCGGTGCCAGGGTTGAATTGTTTTTTACCTTGCTCGCGCAGGAAGTTACGCATAGCGACTGAAACATCGCCAAAATCAATATCCACTGGGCATGGGTTTAGGCACTTATGGCAAACCGTACAATGGTCTGCCACATCGTTAAACTCATCAAAGTGTTTCAGTGAAATGCCGCGTCGAGTTTGCTCTTCATACAAAAAGGCTTCAATCAATAATGAGGTGCCTAAAATCTTGTTTCGTGGGCTATACAGTAAGTTTGCTCGCGGCACGTGCGTAGTACACACCGGCTTACATTTACCGCAACGCAAACAGTCACTGATTGAGTCTGCAATCTCGCCAATGGCTGATTGCTCCATAATGATAGACTCTTGCTCAAGCAAGCCAAAGCTAGGTGTATAGGCATTCTCCAGCCCTGAACCTGCCATGAGCTTGCCTTTATTAAAGTGACCATTCGGGTCCACTTTGTTTTTATATTTAGTAAAAGCTTCAATAGTTGAAGTTTCTAAGAACTCCATTTTAGTGATGCCTATACCATGTTCACCTGAAATCACGCCATCTAAGCCCTTAGCTAGCGCCATCACTCGCGCCACAGCTGTATGCGCTGTACGCATCATTTCGTAGTCATCAGAATTCACTGGAATGTTGGTGTGAACATTACCGTCACCCGCATGCATGTGTAAGGCAATAAATACACGGCCTTTAAGCACGGTCTTGTGAATTTCATCACAACGATTCAGTATTTTTTGATACTCACGACCAGCAAATATATCCGCCATTGGGCGCTTAAGTTCACGCTTCCATGAAATACGTAAATCGTAAGATTGCACAGCGCGGAACACATTTTCATACTGGCCGAGTGGGTCGCCAAGCTGACCCAGCACATTCACTGGCTCATCCAATGTGTTCAAAATCATGCGCCATTTAGCACGTAAATCGCGTAGCAACTGTAAAGCAATCAATTGTTTTGATTGCACCATTTGCGCATCAGCGTTGCCATCTTCATCAGCTTGCAGAGGTAAATCACCTTGCATAAATGCTTCTAAAGCATCAAGCAATTGCAGTTTGTTTTTGATAGAAAGCTCAATATTAATGCGCTCGATACCGTCTGAGTAATCACCTAACCGAGGTAATGGAATCACCACGTCTTCGTTGATTTTGAAGGCGTTGGTATGTTTGGCGATGGCAGCGGTACGCGCACGATCTAGCCAGAATTTTTTACGTGCTTCAGCTGAAACAGCAATAAAACCCTCGCCATCACGTGCATTACACAAGCGAACGATATGCGATGCCGCTTCACCTACTGCGTTTTCATCGTCAGAAGCAATATCAGCGATCAACACCATTTTTGGGCGTTGTTGACGCGCAGCTTTAGTCGCGTACCCAACAGCCTTGATATAGCGCTCATCCATGTGCTCTAGACCAGCCATCAACACTAGCGGATCTTTTCTCGCAGTCGCGTCTAAATAATCTTTGATTTCAACAATGGCAGGCACAGCTTGCGATACATTGCCAAAGAACTCCAAAGCCACCGTGCGTACATGCTTAGGCATACGATGCAAAATAAATGTCGCAGAGGTAATTAAACCATCGCAACCTTCTTTTTGTATACCTGGTAAACCACTTAAGAATTTATCAGTAACGTCTTTACCCAAACCAACCTTACGGAAGCTAGGCCCTGCAATTTCTAAAATCTCCGGCTCTGCCAGCAAGGTTTTCATGTCTTCTGCGTAGCGACTCACTTTAAAACGCGCCATTGCAATATCATGAATTTTGCCTAGATTATGGTCTAAGCGTTCCACCTCAAGCCACTCGGCATCAGGTGTTACCATACGCCATGAGGCGAGATTGTCTAAAGCCGTACCCCAAAGCACTGCTTTTTTACCACCCGCATTCATCGCAACGTTACCGCCAATACATGACGCGTCAGCTGAAGTTGGGTCGCAAGCAAACTCTAAGCCGGCATCAGTCGCAGCTTCCATTGCACGACGTGTTACCACACCAGCACCACATTCAATGGTCGCCACTTGTCTTGCTACACCCGGCAAGGTACGCATTTGTACGCCAGTGTGTTGATCTAGCTTTTCCGTATTAATCACCGCAGACATAGGCGTCAGCGGAATGGCACCGCCTGTGTAGCCAGTACCGCCTCCACGTGGAATGACAGTAAGCCCTAACTCAATACAAGCGCGCACTAAGTAAGCAATTTCTTTTTCAGTGTCAGGGTTAAGCACCACAAACGGGTACTCAACGCGCCAGTCAGTAGCGTCTGTGACGTGTGAAACTCTAGCTAAACCATCGAACTGAACGTTGTCTTTACGCGTGATTTTCGTAAATTTAGCTAAGGCTTTTTTACGCAGATCATAGGTTTGACGGAAGTCATCCGCAAACTTATCAACCGCTTTTTTTGCAGCAGTGACCATTTTTCGCACTTTATCACTGGCGGTGCTACCCGTGTTGCGCTCATCAATCGCAGCAATGCGGTGATGCAACGCATCTATCAAAGCTTTGCGACGCTTAGGATTTTCTAACAAATCGTCCTGCAAATACGGGTTGCGGGTTACAACCCACAAATCACCGAGCACTTCAAACAACATGCGCGCAGAGCGGCCTGTTTTACGCTCGCCGCGTAATTCGTTTAAAGTTTCCCATATACCCTCACCCAAGAACCGAATGACGATTTCGCGGTCTGAAAATGAAGTGTAGTTGTAAGGAATTTCGCGCACGCGCGTAGCAGGCTGTGCTTCTGCATGTTGAATATTGCTATGTAGAGGTGCGTTCATTGTTTTTTTGATCAACGTCTTTTTTTGAGTAAATGTCTAGATAAATAGCTTTGCTATTAAGATAGGTGATTATAACATGTTGAATCACTGCAAATAAGCGCGACTGTTTTGTGGTTATTGAAGTTTTTTCTGACCCATTTTAAATCATTAAGTTGCGTATTAATTATGGCTTACTGCCACTATAAATAAGATAGACTATTTGCATGAATAATTTATTAAATAAATCACTAATAGCTGCCGTTATATTGATATTGCTAGGTTCTTGGGCAACGCTTATCCACAATAGAAGCAACGCACCAGAAGTTACTTTTACCACCATTGAAGGTAAAAAAATCAGCATGGCGGACTTAAAAGGCAAAGTGGTATTAGTGAACTTTTGGGCAACCGACTGCCTAGCTTGCGTAACTGAAATGCCAGCATTAGTGGCTACGTATCAGCAGTATCAACAAAAAGGTTTTGAAATCATTGCCGTTGCAATGCCTTACGACCCACCTGCACAAGTGTTAAATTATGCCACCCAAAAGAAGCTGCCCTTTCCCGTAATGCATGACGGGCTTGCAGAAATAACAGAAAAGTTTGGTAATGTTGATTTAACGCCAACGACCTTTATTTTTGATAAGCAAGGTAAGCAGTTACAACGTACAATTGGGGCATTAGATTTTGTTAAGTTAAATCAGTTATTAACTGCAGAACTTACTGCAAAAAATTGATGATGATTAAAGGATTTTATTGATGTTATGGGTTAAAGCATTTCACATTATTTTTGTCACCAGCTGGTTTGCTGGGCTATTTTACTTACCTAGACTTTTGGTAAATCACGCCATGGTGACCGACGCCACAACATCTGAGCGACTCAAATTGATGGAGCATAAATTGTATCGATTCATGTTTCCGCTCGCGTTGTTAGCACTTAGCTTTGGCCTTTGGTTATGGCTAGGCTATGGCGTGACAGGCAAATGGATGCACCCAAAATTAACACTGGTTGCCGTGCTTATTGCTTATCACTTTTATTGCGGTAAGCTAGTTAACGACTTTAAGCATGATAGAAATACACGCAGCCATGTCTGGTATCGCTGGTTTAATGAGCTTCCTGTTGTTGCGCTCACTCTAATCGTCATACTGGTTGTTGTTAAACCATTCTGATCATTTAAAGGATGATTTAAGCGATGGATATCTTCAATTCCCAGTGGTTACTTAATATGCTGGCTAAATCCAGCAAAACGCCACAAGGTCGCGTGCTCAGCCTGTTTGATATTTTAAATGACTGGCTGGCTGC
>JANLZY010000391.1:0-2463 GCA_031359365.1 Methylotenera sp.
GCGTGCCTTACCTCAAGAAAACTTTGTGCCATTTATTCAAACTGACGTAGCGATTAATCCGGGTAACTCAGGCGGTCCTCTATTTAACTTGGCTGGTGAAGTTGTGGGTATTAACTCACAGATCTACAGCCGCAGTGGCGGTTCTATGGGTTTGTCATTCAGTATTCCAATTGACGTGGCGATTGATATTTCAAATCAGTTGAAAGCTTCTGGCAAAATTACCCGCGGCTGGTTAGGTATCGCTATTCAAGAGATTACTAAAGAGCTTGCTGAATCCTTCGGCATGAAAAATACCAATGGCGCATTGGTCGCGAGTGTTGAGAAAAATGGTCCTGCAGATAAAGGTGGTTTAGAAGCAGGTGATGTCATTACTAAGTTTGATGGCAAAGCCATTATCACTTCAGCTGATTTGCCACGTGCTGTTGGTGCGACTAAGCCAGGTAAGATTGCTGCAGTTGAAGTGTTGCGTAAAGGCACTGTTAAAACGCTTAATATGGGTATAGGCGAAATGCCAAGTGAGGCTGCAGAAGCTGTACAGAATAGCAAGCCTGTACCAAAAGCTGAAGCTAACAAAATTGGACTTACGCTAAAGGAGTTAACGCCACAACAAAAGAAAAAGCTAAATGGCAAAAATGGCTTGCTAGTGGTGGACAGCGCTGGTGCTGCCGCTCAAGCGGGTATTCGCCGTGGTGATGTGGTGTTAGGCTTAAATAATAGCGAGTCGCAAAGTGTAGATTTATTCAATAAGCAGATTAATGCTATCGCTATTGGTAAAACGGTTGCTGTATTAGTGTTGAGGGGTGAAAACACTCTGTATGTGCCGATTAAAGTGACTAAATAGTTTGGAAGTTATTCGTGTTGTTTAATAAAAAAGCCGCTTTAAGCGGCTTTTTTATTTTGATTGAATCCAGAGTCAAGTTAGTTTTTATGGTTTTTACTTTTCATTCGAGTGCCCAATCACTCCTAACAATGCTCTCACTATTCCGTAGGCAATCCAAGAGGCAAAGCGTTTGAATATATTCCCTCGCGTCCAGTTTTGTGGATCAATACGAAGTGCACCATCTTCGATATTGGCTTGAAGGTCAGCCCTAAGTTCGTTAGCGAATGTTGTATCTTTCACTACAACATTCGCCTCTCTCGCCAGCAACAAACTAAATGGATCTATATTGGAAGAGCCAACCGTTGCCCAAGCGTCATCAATTACCGCCACTTTGCTATGCATAAAGCTTTTGCGATATTCGTAAATCTCAATACCTGATCTTAAAAACTCGCTATAAAAAGCATGTGTAGCGAACATCAGAAAATATTCCATACGCCCCTGCAATAACAGCTTGACCTTAACGCCACGTTTAACCGCTGCTAATAATGCTAGACGAAATCGTCTGCCAGGGACAAAGTAAGCATTGGCGATAATAATTTCAGATTTAGCATGGCCAATGGCATCTAAGTAAGCATCTTCAATATCACTTCTATGCAACACGTTATCGCGAAGTACCAGTGCCGCTTTAATATTGTATTGTTTAGAATCTGAAAAATTCATCAACTTCACGGTTTTAGCTATGACTAGATTTGCTCGTCGCATATGTACCCAAGCAATTCTGCGCCATAGCTTTTGCACGTTTGCCAGGATGATGGGTAATAACTTTCCTTCAATTCGCACAGCGTAATCAACGCGAGGCGGCACGTTGTTTGGGGCATTATTAGGTACGTCGTAATCGTCAATAATATTAATACCGCCAACAAAGCCAATATGCCCATCAATCACGGCAATTTTTTGGTGCAATCGCCGCAAACGCTTCTTTTTTAGTGACCAAGGTGATATTTTTGGACGGTAAAACATCACTTGCACACCTGTTTTTTCAAGTGCTTCTACATAGCTTTTGGGTAAATCTTTGCTGCCGAAGCCATCCAATAAAATGTTGACCGATACGCCACGTTTAGCTGCATTTTTTAGAGCCTCACCAATCTGTATACCAGTGACATCATCTTTATAAATATAACTTTGTAGGTATATTTCTTGCGTCGAGCTCTCAATGGCAGCCAAAAGCGCAGGGAAATATTCCGTTCCACTGCGTAGTAATTGAATTTGATTGCCATCAACAAAATAAGTCATATTTTATTGAGTGTTGCAGTAAGAATCGCATGGTCAGAAACTTTTAAAAAGTGAGCACCTGAATGCACTTCTACATGCTTGACGCTAAAACCACGGACATAAATACGGTCTAACCTGAGCATTGGTAACCAAGCAGGAAAGCTCTTGGCAGGTTTACCGGCATGATGCTCAAATGCCTCATGCATGTTTAAGCGTTTGGCAAAAACTTGCCCCGTACGCATGCCCCAATCGTTAAAATCACCCGCAATAATTAATGGGGCGTCGGCTGGAATATGTTGTTCAATATACTCGGAGACAGCAACTAACTGCTTGCGTCGCCATTGTGCAAATAGCCCTAGATGTACGCAAAC
>JANLZY010000394.1:0-2657 GCA_031359365.1 Methylotenera sp.
CTTTGCGGTTTCTTTCAACGCCCCTCTTGCGCGGTTGATAACCGTCATGACTAATAACAGCAGCATCACGATTAACAGCCAGTTCACCCAAACGCCAAATGGTACGCCAACACCAAGTGCAAGCGCGATTGCGCCTAGCCAAAATGCACGGTCACTTTTACCCATAGGCCCTTGATACTGACGTGTTGCGCCTATCTGCACGGCAACCACACCCATCATTTCGCTGATAGTTGCTAGTAACACCAGCAACACCACCAAGCTCGCACAGATGTGCGGCAGCAAAGCTAAAGGCAAATACAGCGCAGCGTCTGCAACCACATCTCCAAGCTCATTCAATATTGCGCCCAATTTAGATTGTTGTGCATGCTCCCGGGCTAACATGCCATCTATCGCATTCAAACCCATACGCAAAAACAGCACCAAAGGTAGAACCAACAAAGGCCAAGTAGCATAAGGCTGCCAAGCAATTAAAGCCCCGACAATAAAAGATAAAATCACTGCTGCGATAGTCACTTGATTTGCAGTAACCCCCGCACGCGCAAGAGCATTGACGATAGGTCTTAACAAGGCTTGAAATCGTGGTTTTAAATCGTATATCGAAGGCAAAATAATTTCCTTATTCATTTAGATTTTTATTATTCGCAGGAGGCATTATGCCACCGCCTAGAGGACAAAGCACAATTCAGCTATGGTGCAGAGTTTTTAGCATATGCAAAAACTAAATGCATACGCATTTGTCAGTAAAACAATAATTTACAAATACTTAATTAACATTTAATCGTAATCTAAAGTCACTAGAGCCTTACTTTAGGGGCAAATTTATGGAATAATCATGCGATTAACTTAGCAACAAAATTCAAAGGCGATACATGGACGATAATAAAAGCAAAGCACTGAGCGCGGCACTTGCACAAATTGAAAAACAATTTGGTAAAGGCTCCATTATGCGCATGGGTGACGGCAATATTGGTGAAGATATTCAAGCAGTTTCAACGGGTTCATTAGGTCTTGATATTGCCTTAGGCATTGGCGGTTTACCACGCGGTCGTGTGATTGAAATTTACGGTCCAGAATCATCAGGTAAAACTACATTAACGCTTTCAGTGATTGCACAAATGCAAAAATCTGGCGGTGTAGCCGCATTTATTGATGCTGAGCATGCACTTGACCCACAATATGCTGCAAAATTAGGCGTTAACGTGCCAGATTTATTGATCTCTCAACCAGATACTGGTGAGCAAGCATTAGAAATCGTGGATATGTTAGTGCGTTCAGGCTCAGTTGACATTGTAGTCATCGACTCTGTTGCAGCGCTTACACCACGTGCCGAAATTGAAGGCGAAATGGGCGATTCACACATGGGCTTGCAAGCGTGCTTAATGAGCCAAGCTTTGCGTAAGCTTACTGGCAACATCAAACGTACTAACACCATGGTGATTTTCATTAACCAAATCCGTATGAAAATTGGCGTGATGTTTGGTAACCCAGAAACAACCACTGGCGGTAACGCACTTAAATTCTATGCGTCTGTTCGTTTAGACATTCGCCGCACTGGTGCGATTAAAAAAGGTGACGAAGTCATTGGTTCAGAAACACGTGTAAAAGTAATTAAAAATAAAGTCGCGCCACCATTTAAACAAGCTGAATTTGACATTCTGTATGGCGAAGGTATCTCACGCGAAGGTGAAATTATTGAGCTTGGCGCAAACTTGAAAATGGTTGAAAAAGCAGGTTCTTGGTATAGCTACAACGGTGAAAAAATCGGCCAAGGTAAAGACAATGCTCGTGAGTTCTTGAGATCGAATCCAGCCATCGCTAATGAAATTGACGCAAAAATCCGCGCCAATATGAAATCATTAAGCGAAGCAATGCCAGCGGTACGCTCTGAAGAAGATTAAACACTCATTTAATCTGTAACGAGGTTGCGCAATCGAATTCAAACCAAAAAGCTTACGGCAACGGGCACTTGATTATCTGGGTAAGCGCGAGTATTCATACTTTGAGCTCACCCAGAAATTAAAACCTTTTGCAGAAGAGTCCGATGAGAGCTCTGCATCTGAGAAAATTTCGGCCATTCTGGATGATTTTAAAAAGCGTGGCTGGCTTTCAGATGCAAGGTTCACCGAGCAACTGGTGCATGCAAGACAAAGTAAATTTGGCAGCGCACGCGTCGCCAATGAGTTGCGAGAAAAAGGCGTGGCAGATGACTTAATCGCTGATGCGGTTGAAGAAGTAAAAGTCAATGAGCTAGATTTTGCACGCGAAATTTGCCGCAAAAAGTTTAAAGCCAGCCCTAGCAGCAGGGAAGATTGGGCAAAACAGGCTAGATTTTTGCAAAGCCGCGGCTTTGGCTTTGATGTGATTAAAAAAGTGCTCAATGAAAAAAGTAGTAATGAGTCAGCTAACGATTAAATGCATGATTAAATACAATAGTAATTAAAATCAACGATAAACAAATAATGACAATCAAACTAAGCAACAACCCAAGCAGTAACGAAATTCGCAAGGCATTCCTCGATTTCTTTGCCTCAAAAGGCCACCACATCGTGCCCTCGGCCCCAATTGTGGTGAAGGACGACCCTACGCTGCTGTTCATCAACTCGGGCATGGCCCCGTTCAAGGACTATTTCCTAGGCAACAAGCCCGCGCCCTACAAG
>JANLZY010000423.1:0-2976 GCA_031359365.1 Methylotenera sp.
TCAAAACCTATGCTGTCTGATTCTTCAGAAAGGATAGCAATATCTGGCGTGAGCTTGCTCAAAGCCTTAACTATCAGCTGGTGAGCAGCTAAATCAGCCTGAGTAAGCGGTGAGTTGTCATCTTTTTTAACGACATTAAAATCTGTTGAATATACCTGCATGATGGCGTCACCGGCGGCTTTCGCGATATCAATGACTTGCTCAAGATATTGATGGTAGCTCATTAACAATCTTAAGCCAGCAAAGCCAGCAAGCCAGCTTCATCCAGTATGACCAAACCAAGCTCCTGCGCTTTATCTAACTTACTACCTGCATCACTGCCTGCAATGACAAAATCTGTTTTCTTGGAAACGCTACCGCTCACCTTGCCGCCTACCGCCTCTATCATTTCTTTTGCTGCATCGCGCGATAAAGTTGGCAATGTGCCCGTGAGCACGAAGGTCTTACCAAGCAAATGCCCCGTAGCAAGCTGCTTGCCTTCAGTTTCAAGCCATGTAATGCCAGCGTGTTGAAGCACTCGAATGACATCTTGATTATGCTGTTGACCTAAGAAATTACTAATAGACTCAGCAACCACTGGTCCAACATCATTCACAGTTAATAGCGATGCAGTGTCAGCTTGCATGAGCGCAGATAAGTTGCCAAAGTGCTTGGCTAAATCTTTAGCTGTAGCTTCACCCACGTTGCGCATACCCAGCGCATAGATAAAGCGGGCTAGCGTAGTTCTTTTGCTGTGATCCAGCGCATCTAAAATGTTTTGCGCAGATTTAGTCGCCATGCGATCTAGATTGCTTAATGTCTCTAAATTGAGTTGGTATATATCAGCTAGGGTATGTACTAAGTCGGCTTCGACTAACTGATCAACTAGCTTTTCGCCAAGACCTTCAATGTCCATCGCGCGCCGTGATGCAAAGTGCGTAATTGCTTGTTTGCGTTGCGCAGGGCAAAACAAGCCGCCCGTGCAACGGGCTACGGCTTCATCTGCCTGTTTTAAAATATGTGAACCACATTCAGGGCATGCTGTTGGCATTTCAAAGCGACGTGCATCCGCAGGGCGTCTTTCTAGTACAACACTGACGACTTCTGGGATCACATCCCCTGCCCTACGCACGCTGACGGTATCGCCAATATGTACATCTTTACGCCGTACTTCATCCTCGTTGTGCAATGTGGCATTGGTGACAGTTACTCCGCCAACAAACACGGGCGCCAGCCTTGCTACTGGTGTAATAGCGCCAGTACGGCCTACTTGCACATTAATATCTTCAACGACTGTTAATGCTTCTTGCGCTGGAAACTTATGTGCAATCGCCCAGCGGGGGGCGCGCGAAACAAAGCCAAGTTCATTTTGTTGATTGAATTGATTAACTTTATAAACTACGCCATCAATATCAAACGGCAGTTCGTTGCGCAGCTGACCAATTTTTTGGTAATAAGCACGCAAGCCAGTCACGCCCATGACCAATTGCCGCACTTCGCTGACAGGAAAATACAGGTTTGCTAGATAATCCATCGCCATACTATGGCTGCCTAAGGCTGGGGTGCCGTCTGCTACTCCTAAACCATAAGCAAAAAAGCTTAGTGGGCGTGTTGCGGTAATTTTTGCATCTAATTGACGAAGGCTACCAGCTGCGGCATTTCGCGGGTTGGCAAACAGCTTTTCACCTTTAGCCAACTGCGCTTGATTAAGCTTCTCAAAATCGCGCTTAAACATTAATACTTCGCCACGCACCTCTAGTAATTTAGGTGCGTTCTCACAATTAAGCCGCATTGGGATTGAACGCACAGTGCGCAAATTATGGGTGACATCTTCACCCGTGTAACCATCGCCACGGGTTGCACCTTGCGTAAAAATGCCATTCTCATAAGTTAAAGTAATGGCCAAGCCGTCAAACTTTGGCTCAACAGCATACACAACTTGCTCTTGCCCCAATGCTTCACGGACGCGTTTATCAAAGGCTTCTAACTCACTATCCTCAAACGCATTATTGAGTGACAGCATAGCCTGTCTGTGCGTAATACTATTGAAGGCATTAGCAGCAGAACCACTTACACGCTGCGTTGGCGAATCTGGAGTGATTAAATCAGGGTGTTGCCATTCAATGTCTTGCAAGTCGCGGTAGAAGCGGTCGTATTCACTATCGGGCACAGATGGCGCATCAAGCACATAATACTCATGGTCATATTGGGCTATAAGTTGACGCAACTGCTGACAGCGTAATGCCAGATTGGGTTGCCCTAAACTTCCAAATAGGTCTGGCTGCGCCATAGGATCTAACATAGGCTTTCTAACATAAACGGTCTAGCAATGAGATACCAACATACTGAAAATTAATTACGTAGTACGTTAAGAGAATAGTCTATGTGCGCTATCTGAGCCAGGGACGATGCCACGTACTAGCATGGTGGCTTGCAACACCTTAATTTGCTGACGAATTTTCTCGACTTGAATATCACCCAGCACTTTGTTATTACTATCCACCAATGTTGCGTTTAGCCCTATTTCCATTTGTCTTGCTACTTGTATCATCTGATTAAAGGTTTCAGCAGACTGTTTAACATGTGGAATATCTAGTTGGAACGTAATACCTTTTACCACCGAGGTTCTGAGCATTTCTGGGCTAAATGGATGATCGTCACGATTGAATATCACAAAGGATGGATGTTGCTTATTAGCTATATCATCAGATGATTGATCGTGATATTTAAAAGTACCATCTGGGGTAAGTGTTAAGCCTTGCGCCTCTGCTAAGCCGCGTAATTTAGTGCCAGTAAAAGCACCGCTATCACCATGCACCAGGTGAAAACCAATGGTTTTATCCACTTCTATACAAAATAAATCTAAAGAGTTGGCTGTATTCAGCGCATCGCCCGCATTTTGCCATTCCACATGACCATTAATATCTAACCCTAAAGTTTCAACCGCTAATTGAAAGCGGTTTAATGTGCTACGCTCCACTGCCCCACCGCGGTCTG
>JANLZY010000427.1:0-2872 GCA_031359365.1 Methylotenera sp.
ATAGATCTAATAAAGTGCGACGCAATGTCTCAATTCGAGTGGCTTCGGCAGGTAAAACATCTTCAATATATTCTGGGAGTAACCAATTACGCATTTTTTATCATCACTTTTTTATTACTGTAGCTACTTAAAATATAGCCACTTAAATTTCATTATTTAAATGACTAAGTCAGCCGTTATTTGCTTAACAAAAATAATACTAATCCGCCAATCACTGACATTAACCCAACAAAACGTAACTGACCATCTTTGAGTTCTATCATGCGTTTAAAAGTATCGCGCCAAGCTTGTGGCAGCAATAATGGCAATAGGCCTTCTAATATCAACATTAAGCCTAATGCCATTAATAGCGTGCTTCCCATTTAGAGGTGTTTATTTCTTAGCAGGACTACGCATGTATTTGAAGAAGTCTGAACCTGGATCTAGCACCATCACGTCACTCTTACTTTTGAAGCTGTTTTTATAAGCTTCTGTGCTGCGGTAAAACGCATAGAACTCAGGGTTTTTACCATAAGCTTGATTATAGATCGCAGCTGCGGAAGCGTCACCCTCACCCTTGGTTTTTTGCGCGTCACGATAAGCTTCGGCAATGATTACCTCACTCTGCTTATCAGCATCAGCACGGATTTTTTCAGAAGCGGCAGAACCTTCAGAGCGCAACTGATTAGCAATACGCTTACGCTCTGCAATCATCCGGTCAAATACTGACTTACTAATATCTTCAGAATAATCAACACGTTTTAAGCGCACATCGACGACTTCAATACCCATTTGGCGCGCTTCTAAGTCTGCACTTTTACGCAAGCTATCCATCACTGCGTTACGCTCACCAGCAATCACGTCATGCACAGTGCGCTTACCAAACTCAGCACGCAAACCTGCATTTACAACGTTTGAAAGACGATTTTCAGCAGCAGATTCGCCACCTTCCTTGATTGAAACATAGTATTTTGCAGGGTCGATAATGCGCCATTTTACAAACGAATCAACCAACATGTACTTATTCTCGCTGGTATTAAATTTAGCTGGCTCTTCCCAATCTAAAGTCACAATGCGATTATCAAAAGTCTTTAAATCATCGATAAACGGAATTTTAAAGAACAGTCCTGGCTGTTTTTTCACATCTACAATTTCACCAAGGCGCTTCACAACCACAAACTCAGTTTGATTTACCATATAGGCTGACGAGGCTAAGAATACGATGCCCACTAAAGCTAACACTAAAACACTTGTTATATTTTTCATTATTTTCGCCTATCTACTTTCTCTATCACGACTGCGGAAAGCATCACGCGAGCGATCCACCGACGGATCTGCCACTGGTGCCGCTGGCGTGTTCAGAGACTGCAATGATTGGGACTGTTGCGGTGCCGCAGCAGCATTAGAATTCATCAATTTATCTAATGGCAAGTACAACATGCTGCCAGCCTTTTGATCAACCACTACTTTGCTTACGCTAGATAAAATCTGCTCCTGCGCATCTAAATACAGGCGTTGGCGTGTGACATCTGGCGCGTTGTTGTATTGCGCTAAAATCTGCTCAAAACGGCTAGCATTACCACGTGCTTCGCTTTCAATTTTAAGTTTGTAACCTGCAGCTTCAGCTAATAGTCTTGAGGCTTTACCACGTGATTTAGGAATCACGTCATTTGCATAGGCTTGGCCTTCATTCACTTGGCGTTGATTATCTTGATTCGCGCGGTTTACGTCCTCAAACGCTTCTTGCACCTGCTCCGGTGGCTGCGCACTTTGTAGAGAGACACTGATAATATGTACGCCTGTTTTGTAGCTATCTAATATTGTCTGCATACGTTGAGAAGTATCAGCCAAGCCTTTCTGCAATAAATCATCTAATTTATTTTTACCAACCACTTCACGAATCGCTGACTCTGCAGCCGACATCACAGCATCATCTGTGGCACGATTGTTAAATAAATAATACTTGGCATTATTGAGGTTATATTGCACAGCAAATTGCAAATCAATAATGTTTTCATCTTCGGTTAACATTAAAGCTTCACGCGGTTGTTTTGTTTTTCCACCGCCACCTTCACCCGTAGTTCTATAACCCACTTCTAAACGGCGGACCTGCTCCATATTGACTACGGTCACCTTTTCAATTGGATACGGTAAATGCCAACGTGGGCCAGGCTCTGTGGTGTCATCAGTCATTTTACCAAAGCGCTGAACGACGCCTTTAGAGCCAGAATCCACCATATAGAACCCCGTTGCTAGCCATATGAGCAATATGACAGCGAGGATTGGAAGAATAGGAAGGTTAATGTTTCCACCATTCGAACTAGTAGGCTGATTACCGCCACCTTTGCCGAACATATTATTAATCTTGCGGCTTAAATCACGCATGACTTGATCCAAATCTGGCGGACCTTCGTTATTTCGCTGAGCCCATCCGGGAAATTTAATCATTTAAAACTCCAAAGAAACTTAATCGTATACATACCACTTAAAGCTAAAAATTCTGACCATTCAAGGTATTTCAAGTTGCATTCAAGTCAACGCCATTAAACTTAAGGCTAAGCATAAGCACTTTCCTCAGTACTTAGTTTATGCAAATATTGGCTGTGCTCTGCCATAGCCTGTCTTAACAAATCCATTCCCTCACCAGTTCTAGCCGATGCGTGTATGGTTGTGATTCTACCATATTCATCTCGGCTGACAGAGGGCGGCAGACCGACTCTATCTATTTGGTTATGTACTAAAATTTGCGGTACATTAGCTGCACCGATTTCTAACAGCACCTTATTGACTTGTGTAATTTGCTCATCACGATTGGTACTTGCGGTATCGACGATATGCAGCAATAAGTCCGCTTGAGCGGCCTCTTCTAAAGTTGCGCCAAAAGCTTCAACCA
>JANLZY010000428.1:0-2446 GCA_031359365.1 Methylotenera sp.
ACCGCTTTAGCGTCGCTATCGTAAGCGTCTACAGGTTTGGTGGTTTTAAGCTCATTGCCACGTGTCGTACCTGCTTCATCGTAAGCGAGTACGGTGCCTAGTGGTTCAAATTCATGATAGATTTCTGGGCAGGCAACAATAAAGCCATGGCCAGCTAGCATGGCAGCTGTGCGGCGAATAGGCGCAGTGACTTGAAAAATTTCAGAAAACATCAAAACAGCAGGGTATTTACCTGGTGCGGCGGGGCGGAAAATATGCGCGCGCATTTCACCTGTTGGTGTATTAAGGTCAACAACTTCACTGTCTTTAATTAACATTGTCTGTTCCGAATAGAAGCTATCTACAATAGCCATATATGATAAAGCAAGCAGGCAAATTCATACAGTGATTTGATAGAAAAAGTATAAAAAGCATGACAACTTTCTCGATTTCGTGTCCAATTCGGTCTGATTAATTTTTGATATTGAAATGAGCAATAATGCAGGAAAAAAGTATCGATAGATGGAAGTCCTTCGCAAGTATAGAGTCACTTAGACACGGTATTTGTGAGGCTATTGTTAAGAGTGCGAATGAGGCTATTGCTAAACGCGGCAGATTTTCAATCGTTCTCGCTGGCGGAAATACGCCTAAAGCAATTTATGGGGTGCTTCGCGATTTGCCTATGGATTGGTCAAAATGGCATATTTACCATGGCGATGAGCGTTGCTTGCCAATTGATCATGAAGATCGAAACAGTTTGATGGCAAACCAGGTTTGGCTTAATCACGTCGATATTCCTGCACAACAAGTGCATGATATACCTGCGGAGTTGGGTCCAATTGAAGGCGCAAAAGCCTATGCTGACACGCTGGCTGGGGCGCCAACTTTCGATATGGTGTTATTAGGCTTGGGCGAGGAAGGTCATACCGCCTCTTTATTTCCAAACCATGTAGTGGATAACAGTGCAGATGCAGTGCCAGTATTTAATTCGCCCAAGCCACCAGCTGAGCGCGTAACCATCAGCCAAAATCGCTTAAATAATACACATCAAGTGATATTCATGGTGACAGGCGCGGGTAAGCAAGAGGCTGTGGATAATTGGCGTAAGGGCATCAAGATTCCGGCTACTTTAATTGCACCAGCAAATGGGGTTGATGTTTACTGTTTTGAATTAAAAGTGCAATAATATACAAATTATTTGTATAAATATAGGCGGATTGAGACGATTAGGTTCTTTTAATGTAAGTATGGCTTAAAATAAGGGTTTGTGTAACAATTTGTAACATGTTTTTTGTATTATTTTTAGGATTTTGTTAAAATATTTCTTGATAACCTGCACAAATTTATGGTACTTTTCGTGTTAATGGCATAAATGAATATAAAAAATTTGAATATATTCAATAAAAACAAGCCAACATCGTTTGTATCATTTAGTATCGGGTTTATTTTAGTTATGCTTTAACAAAAATTACTTTGAATATCTAAAGATATAAACACATTAGGGGTTTTATCTTAAATATTATGGAGTAACCCTATGCGAATTAAATTTCTTCCTATCTACTCGACCTTATTCGTGGCATTAAGCCTATCCGCAGTTGCAGAAGCCAATCAAACTCAAGTTGTAAGTATTGCCGCTGCCCCTAGTGATATTTTCTATGGAGCAAATACTTTCATCTCCTTTGCTAATGGATACGCTAATACTAGGCTGGCGGATAGTGGTTTAAATGTTAACAATGCCATTACTTTACTTCAATATACAAAAAACTGGACACTAGATGCGGGTTACTTTAGTGGCTTTCTTCAGAGTGACGATTCACCGGATGTTGACTCTTTACAGCTAGGTTACGACCGCGATCATGAAGCATTTTTAAGTGCTATTTCTAAAGCATCTTCATATGGAAAAGATAACTTTGTGAATGATGCGGTATCGTCTGTTAGTCGGAATATTGAAGTTGGATCTGAGCCAGAAACTTATAGCATGATGTTTGCTGGTCTTATATTGATGGCATTTGTTGCGCGTAGACGTACGAATTAATTTAAGTTGAATTGAAAGACTTTTAGAGAGGATGCTAGAAGTAGCCTTTAGTATAGTTGTTGATAACCGCCAGCGGTTCACGCAGCGCGCCCTTGAATGCCATGCCCCAGCTCACCCAGCATTGACTTGACGCGGCAGCGTAACTCACATTAATTTTTCGACCTAAATGACCTGCTTCTACTAGCTTTTTTACGCGCCACATGTGGTAGGGCTCAGACGTGACAATGATATTTTTGATGCCAGCGGCCTCTAAAATAGGGCGTGAAAACGCTAAATTTTCTAATGTTGAGCTAGAGCGCGATTCAAGCAATATTCCCCCCTGAAAACCTTTGCTTCTTGCGTGTGCTTCCATAGTCACTGCTTCTATTCGATCATCCTCATAGTCCAAGCCACCAGACATTAATAAGGTGCTTACTAAGCCTTTCTGAGCTA
>JANLZY010000437.1:0-7477 GCA_031359365.1 Methylotenera sp.
TATACTCGTCGCATTTTCAGTCAATGCCTTGTCTAAAGTGGTCGCCGCTTTATTCAGCGGCGGCAAGGCATTAGCGCTTCAAGTGATTACAGGATTTGTCATCCAAGTGACGTCAACGTGGCTGGGCTGGTGGTTGTTCTAGCGGTTAAGCAAAGGTTAGGTTTAAGCAAGTTGCAGTGCCGCCAACCTTGCATATAACCCGCCTTGTTCACGCAGCTGCGCAGGGCTGCCAATTTCTACAATACGCCCATTTTCTAGCACGATAATTCTGTTGGCTTTTTGCACTGTGCTTAATCGATGCGCAATCATCAACGTGGTACGGCCTTGCATCGCGGCGTTCAGACCTTGCTGAACAAGTATTTCTGATTCGGCATCAAGTGCGCTGGTAGCTTCATCCAATAGCAATATCGGCGCATCTTTAAGGATTGCGCGAGCGATGGCAATGCGTTGGCGTTGCCCACCAGAAAGCCGTGTGCCGCGTTCGCCTAAAAAGGTTTGGTAGCCATCTGGCAATTTATGCACAAATTCATCTACTTGGGCGGCTTCGGCTGCGGCAATTACTTCATCATCAGATGCCTCTGTTTTCCCTTAGCGAATGTTTTCCAATGCGTTAGCTGAGAATATCACCGCATCTTGCGGCACGATGGCGATGTTGCTACGTAGGCTATTGAGGCTCAGTGAGTCAATATTTTGCCCGTTGATGGTAATTTGACCTGCGTTTGCTTCGTAAAATCTAAGTAAGCATTGGAATAAAGTGGTTTTACCCGCGCCGGAAGGGCCAACTAATGCAATGGTTTCGCCCGCGGCAATGCTTAATGAAACATGATCTAAAGCGGCAATTTGCGGGCGCGATGGGTAGTAAAACACTACGTTTTTAAATTCAATTGCCGCGTTACTTGGGTTAATCAGGCTTTGCGCATTGACGGGTTCTTTAATTGAAACTTCCGCATGCAGAAGCTCAAGTAAGCGTTCGGTAGCACCTGCTGCGCGCATCACATCGCCCCAAACTTCTGCCATTGTGCCTACCGCGCCAGCGACCATCATGGCGTAAAGCACGAATGAGGCAAGCTCACCACCTGTCATCGTGCCAGCGCTCACTTGGCGTGCGCCTATCCATAGTACAAAAATAATCGTGCCCAATACGGCGGTGACCATCAACATCGTAAGCATGGCACGTACACGAACTCTTTTTAGTGCGGTATTAAAGCTAATGTCGGCACTTTTGCTAAAGCGTGCGATCTCGCGTTGCTCTTGGGTGTAAGACTGCACCGTTGGCATAGCATTAAGTATTTCACCAGCCATCGCAGAGCTATCGGCAATGCGGTCTTGCGACTCGCGCGATAGCTTTTTAACTGAGCGACCAATGATAATAATAGGCAATATCAGCAATAACATCAGGCCGATATTCAGTGAAAATAAATACAAATTAGTCACAGCCAGCATCACCATGCCGCCAATAAACTGAAACAAACTGCGCAAACCCATAGAAATGGAACTGCCCACCACAGTTTGGATTAAGGTGGTGTCGCCAGTTAGGCGAGAAAGCACTTCGCCAGTCTGTGTGGTTTCAAAAAACTGTGGCGACTGGGTCATGACGCGCGCATATACGGCGCTACGTAAATCTGCCGTAGCGCGTTCGCCCACCCAAGACACAGTGTAGTAGCGCGATGCAATCATCAGCGCCCAGAATATGGCAAGTGCGAACATCACTAGAAAGTGACCATTTAAGCTTAATGCGCCTATCAGGCCTTTATGGGATGTTGCAGAAGCCGCTTTTGTCACAAAACCAAAGTCGATTAAATCTCTGAAAGCCAGCGGTACCAAGAGCAGCGTAGCCGAGCCTAGGCACAGCAATACAAACGCTAAAAATACGCGTGAACGATATGGATACAGAAATGGCCAAAGATTACCTAAAGAAGATAGCTTTTTGGCTGGGGATTTTGATGTAATAGACAGTTCACTTTTTGGCGCGTTTGTATCAGTAGCTTGCATGCTTATCGGTTCGGTTAAATTTGTATTATTGACAGTATAACTGGCAACTGAAAACAGTTTAGGTTCATTGTGATTCAACATCTCAAGTACAAATCAAGTGCAAAGTTTCCAATAAAGTTTTTAGCGTGGTCGCAGGTCTGATTTATACTTAACAAATCTAATTATTTAAAATAGTCACTCAATATTTATTATGCATAAAAATTTAAAAATAATTATCTGGATCGCAGTGTTGGTACTAGGCGTTTCTGCGGTGAGTGCTATTGCGCTTAATCGTGGTGAAAGCATCAGCGCCATGTGGTTTATTACGGCGGCACTTTGTATTTATGCGATTGCATATCGGTTTTACGCCGCTTGGATTGCCGCCACCGTGTTGGTGATAGATGAAACACGCGCCACGCCAGCTGAACGCCTGGATAATGGTCGCGACTTTATCCCTACTAACAAATGGGTGGTATTTGGGCACCACTTTGCCGCTATTGCAGGGCCTGGGCCCTTGGTTGGCCCAACGCTCGCGGCACAGTTTGGTTATTTACCCGGTACGTTATGGATTTTAATCGGTGCAGTGTTAGGTGGTGCAGTGCAAGATATGGTGACCTTATTTTTCTCAACTCGCCGTAATGCGCGTAGTTTAGGGCAAATGGCGCGTGATGAAATTGGTCCAATTGGCGGTGCTGCGGCACTTATTGGTACATTTTTGATTATGATTATTCTGATTGCCGTATTGGGTCTAGTGGTCGTAAACGCCATGAAGCATAGCCCTTGGGCGACTTCTACAGTGGCAGCAACTATTCCAATCGCGATGATAGTTGGTTTTTATATGCGTAACTTCCGCCCAGGTAGGGTGTTGGAGGCTTCGACATTGGGCGTTATCTTGCTGCTATTAGCAGTGGCTGGCGGCGGTTGGATAGAGCATAACGAATCTTTGCGTGGCTTGTTTGATCACGAAGGTTTAACGCTCGCTTGGGTGATTATTGCTTACGGTTTCGCTGCGGCAGTCATGCCTGTGTGGCTGCTGCTTGCACCACGTGATTATTTATCAACTTTTGTGAAACTAGGAACGGTCACTTTGTTGGCTGTTGCGATTATCATTTTGCAACCGCACATTCACATGCCTGCGCTGACGCAATTTACTGATGGCACAGGGCCAATATTCGGCGGAAAACTGTTCCCGTTTGTGTTTATTACCATTGCTTGTGGCGCCATTTCTGGCTTTCATGCGCTGATTTCATCGGGCACTACGCCTAAACTTTTAGCCAATGAACGCGATATTCGCATGATAGGTTATGGCGCCATGCTGCTAGAAAGCTTTGTCGCTATTATGGCGATGATAGCCGCTACAGTGCTAGAGCCTGGCGTATTCTTTGCCATTAACAGCCCTGCTGGTGTGGTGGGTAAAGAGGCGATTGATGCGGTTGCAAAAATCAATAGTTGGGGGTTTGCCGTGAGTGTAGAGCAAATGAATCAGCTCGCTAAAGACATGGGTGAAAGCAGCTTGTTCGCCCGTACTGGTGGCGCACCAAGCTTGGCGGTTGGTATGGCAAGTATTTTTGGCAATGCTTTTGGTAAAAGCATGCTGGCGCTGTGGTATCACTTTGCCATTATGTTTGAGGCGATTTTCATTCTCACCACGTTAGATGCTGGTACGCGCGTTGGTCGCTTTATGTTGCAAGACATGCTGGGTAATATTTGGCCAAAAATGGGCCGCACTTCTTGGATGCCTTCTGTTATTTTCACCAGTGCGCTAGTGGTGGCTGGGTGGGGTTATTTCTTATATATCGGCGTGATCGATCCTAACGGCGGCGTGAATATTTTGTGGCCATTATTCGGTATTGCGAACCAAATGCTCGCTGCTATTGCCTTATGTGTTGCAACGGGTATTTTGGTCAAATCCGGCAAATCTAAATACGCTTGGATTACAGGTCTACCTTTGGTGTGGCTAGTGATTGTGACCAGCACCGCTGCATGGCAAAAAATATTCAGTGATGATGTTCGCGTTGGTTTTCTTGCTGCGGCAAATGATTTGGCGACTAAATTGGCTGCAGGTGCATTAACGCCAGAAAAAGCGGCAGTAGCGCCTCAGCTGATATTCAACCAGCAGCTAGATGCGTATTTGACGATGTTTTTTGTTGCTGTGCTATGGGTTGTGATTATTGACATGCTCTATGTAACTTATAAATATATGCTAGGTAAGCAAGTTTTGCCAATCACAGAAGTAGCACGCGAGCCAAGTCGTTTAGTCGAGAATTGGGTGAGAGATTAATGATGCTAGAAAAATTAAAAGCTTTTTGGCGCTATGTTCGGCGCCTAACAGGCGATGATGCTTATGAGCAATATTTAAAGCATTTTGCTGAGAATCATACTAACCAAGAGGGCTCAGCCGAAGAAGCGCTTATTCCGCTTACGCGAGAAGCTTTTTTTAAAGAATGGCAAGATAAAAAATGGAAAGGGATTAAACGTTGTTGTTAAGTGCTGATTTTAGTGAAGCTGACATTTCGCGCATCATAGAAATGGCTTGGGAAGACAGAACCGCCTTTGAGGCGATTGAAGCACAGTTTGGGCTCAATCAAGATGGTGTGATTAAAATAATGCGCGCCAATCTAAAGCTTAGCTCTTTCAAGCTTTGGCGTGAACGTACGCATGGGCAAAAGACCAAGCATGCGATGTTGCGAACCATTGAGATTAATCGACATCAATCAAAACAGCACAACAAGTTGCACCGATAGTTTGACGCCATAGCACCAATAGCAGCGAGCTAAAAACTGCTGTAAATATTATCAATTTGCATCTCGTCTTGCTGTGTTTCGCTAGATAAAGAAGTCTTTTCAAATTCATGTTCTGCATCATCTGCAGTATTCAAAATGCTAGGTGAATTGACGTATAAAGGCTGAAATTCAGCTTTGAACTCAATAAATCCAGAGTCTCTTTTAAACATTCCATCAAATAAATTTTTCATTTTCATTTACCTCAAATGGTCACGCACATTATTTAATATGCAAAGTACATACCATCTTTACGGCATGAAATGAATAAAATTAAGCTATTGATTTATAAATAGTATTAATTTGAAGTGAGACGTGAAAACTAGAAGTGCTGCTGAAATGCTAGATTGAGGTGTTGGATTTTAATCGCTTGGTTTAAATTCTCATCATATGCATCACCAAGCGACTAAAGAGCGCTAATTAAAACGTTGTTTTTGCGCCTGAAACCACATCCAGATGCCTAGCAATATCATAGGCAAGCTTAGCCATTGCCCCATGCTAAAGTCCATAGATAGTAGTCCTAAGTAGGCATCTGGCTCGCGGGTATATTCAGCTAAAAACCTAAAACTGCCGTAGCCAATTAAGAATAGCGCCGAAACCGCACCAGTTTCACGTGGTTTTGAAGAGTATATCCAAAGCGCTGAGAATAACACGATACCTTCAAGGCCAAATTCATAAAGCTGCGAAGGGTGGCGCAACAGATTATCCACCTTAGGAAATACCATTCCCCATTGTGCATTGGTAACGCGACCCCAAAGTTCGCCATTAATAAAATTACCCATGCGCCCGGCACCTAAGCCAATTGGCACAAGTGGTGCGACAAAATCCATGATATTCAACCATTTAATTTGGTATTTACGTGCAAATAGCCACATCGCAACTAACACGCCCAAAAAGCCGCCATGAAAGCTCATGCCACCTTGCCATACGGCAAAAATCTCTAATGGATGATGGATAAAATAACTGAATTGGTAAAACAGAACGTAGCCCAGACGGCCACCTAAAATCACGCCTAAAGCGCCAAAAAATAAAGCGTCATCAAGCATGGCTATAGTCCAGCCATGCCATTTTCTGTGGTTAATTTGCCATTTACCTAAGCCTAAAAATGCTAAAAATCCAACTAAGTACATTAAGCCGTACCAGTGAATACCAAACTTACCAAGGTGAATTGCGATAGGGTCGAAACTAGGGTGAACGAACATGAGAGGTGCGCTATTAAGTAAAGGTTGAATTTTACCTAAGTTTTAATATTTAAAGGTTTAAATAAAGGTAATTAAATTGTAATGATGTTTACGCGGTCTTTTAGTTAAGTGTATTTCAGTCTCCATTAATTTTTTTCTAGGCAATTTGTTGAACTTAAATTTTACAGCGAAGCTAGTTTATTTTAGATGAAACAAAATGCAATCCTTCTTGGGTAAAATTTGAAATCACCGATGGGCTGCTGTTGCAAGATGCTTACGAGGTGCATCGGGTGCTAGATGCTTTTGATGAAATTGGCATCAGAGTTTCTATTGATGATTTTGGTACGGGCTATTCAGCCTTAGCATATTTGAACAAATTTCCAATTCATCAGGTCAAAATAGATCGTTCTTTTATTAATGAAATTACCACTAACTGCAGCCATGCCCTACTAGTAAAGGCCATTGTCGCGATGGTGCAAAGTTTGGGTAAAGAGTTGGTTGCAGAGGGCGTTGAAACAGAAGCGCAAGCAAGCCTGCTACAAAGCTATGGTTGCCAATATGCTCAAGGATTTTTGTTTAGCAAGTCTGTAAGTTTAGATAATTTGATGTTGATGCTCAAAAAATAAACATATTTAATCCGCTCTAGTTTCGCCATCTGGTCTAAAATTACACTTTACATATAGTACTTATTATTTTACGGATTTTACCTATGCCAGTTTATCGCTCTCGAACCACTACTCACGGCCGCAACATGGCGGGTGCACGCGCTTTGTGGCGTGCTACTGGCATGAAAGATGGCGATTTTGATAAACCTATTATCGCAGTTTGTAACTCATTTACGCAGTTTGTTCCGGGTCACGTTCACCTTAAAGATTTAGGTCAATTAGTTGCGCGTGAAATTGAGCGCGCAGGCGGCGTGGCAAAAGAGTTCAACACCATTGCCGTAGATGATGGTATTGCGATGGGTCACGGCGGCATGTTGTATAGCTTGCCAAGTCGTGATTTGATTGCCGATTCAGTCGAATACATGGTGAATGCGCACTGTGCGGATGCGCTAGTGTGTATTTCAAACTGTGACAAAATCACGCCCGGCATGTTGATGGCGGCACTGCGTTTGAATATCCCAGTGGTATTTGTTTCAGGCGGCCCAATGGAGGCTGGTAAAGTGAACTGGCAGGGCGAAATTTTGAAGCTAGATTTAGTCGACGCTATGGTCGCAGCGGCTGATAGCAAAGTCAGTGATGAGAAGTCAGAGGCGATTGAGCGCTCAGCTTGCCCAACGTGTGGCTCATGTTCAGGCATGTTTACCGCAAACTCAATGAACTGCTTAACAGAAGCGCTTGGTTTAAGTTTGCCAGGTAATGGCTCTGCACTTTCTACGCATGGTGCACGTAAAGAATTGTTCTTAAAGGCAGGGCGTTTAATTGTAGAAATCACTAAACGCCATTACGAGCAAGATGATTACAGCGTTTTACCACGCAGTATTGCTAACATTAAAGCTTTTGAAAACGCAATGGCGCTTGATGTAGCCAAGGGAGGAAGCAC
>JANLZY010000454.1:0-4771 GCA_031359365.1 Methylotenera sp.
CACACGACAAGCAAGCATTTGCTGAGATTAGTCACTTAACTGTTGGTGATTTTCGTGATTGGTTACTCTCTGATATTGCCGATACGGCCACTTTAAAGCGCGTGGCAAAAGGGATTACGCCAGAAATGGCGGCGGCAGTCAGCAAGCTTATGCGTAACCAAGATTTGATTTTGGTGGCTAAAAAATGCACTGTCATTACCACTTTTAGAAACACTATCGGCTTGCCCGGTCATATTTCTGTGCGCTTGCAACCAAATCACCCTACTGACGATACGCGCGGCATTGCTGCTTCAATGTTAGATGGTCTGCTTTATGGCGCAGGCGATGCGGTGATTGGTATCAATCCTGCCACGGATAGCTTACCTGCGCTCATGGAGCTGTATTATTTGATTGATGATGTCATCAATCAATACAACATTCCAACGCAGTCCTGCATTCTTACCCATGTGACTAACCAGATTCAACTCATTGAGCGTGGCGCGCCTGTAGACTTGGTGTTTCAGTCGATTGCAGGTAGTGAAAAAGCCAATAAAAGTTTTGGTATTGATATTGCCTTGTTGAAGGAGGCGCAATCTGCGGCTTTGTCACTCAATCGCGGCACGGTGAAGAATGAGTTTGGCGAGAGCAACGTCATGTATTTTGAAACAGGTCAAGGTTCAGCATTATCAGCCAATGCTAATTTCGGCGTAGATCAGCAAACTTGCGAAGCGCGCGCTTATGCGGTTGCGCGACATTTATCACCCTTACTTACTAATACCGTAGTGGGTTTTATCGGTCCTGAATACTTATACGACGGCAAACAAATCATTCGTGCAGGGTTAGAAGATCATTTTTGCGGAAAACTGCTGGGCGTGCCTTTGGGTTGTGATGTTTGCTACACCAACCACGCAGAGGCTGACCAAGATGATATGGATACCTTGATGACGCTGCTCGCCACAGCTGGTTTAACTTTCATCATGGGCATTCCAGGCGCCGATGACATTATGCTCAATTATCAAACCACTTCATTCCACGATGCGCTTTATCTACGTAAAGTGCTTGGTTTACGTGCCGCGCCAGAGTTTGAACGGTGGTTAAAAGCCATGAATATCATGGACACACATGGTCAGGTACAGCCAATCGCACATGTGCATCATATGTTGCAAAATATGCCTAAACATTTACTCAATGCTGCCTAAATCATGACGATTAAACCAGATAACATTACCAATATAGACGCTTTCAACATAGATCCATGGCAGCAGCTTAAAAGCTTTACGCGCGCGCGCATTGCAATTGGGCGAGTGGGTAGCAGTTTGCCCACCAGCGAAGTATTAGATTTTGGTTTGGCACACGCTATGGCACGTGATGCAGTACATTTGGCGCTGGATATCAACGCATTAGAAGCGGACATCAAAACACAAAATTTCACGACTATTCAAGCAAAAAGTATGGCACCAGATCGTGCCAGCTATTTGTTACGCCCTGATTGGGGTCGTAGACTGCATGAGCAAAGTTTGATGCGACTTCAAAACGTCAGTCAGACCATACAGATTGATTTTTTAATCGTGATTGGCGATGGCTTATCTTCACTTGCCGTGTCACGTCATGTGGTGCCACTACTTGCAGAAATGCGTAATCATTTACCGAGTGATTGGCACACAGGCCCTATTGTGATTGCTAGTCAAGCACGTGTAGCGATAGGCGATGAAATTGGGCAAGCGCTCAATGCTAAAATGGTTGCTATGCTAATTGGTGAGCGTCCAGGGTTGAGCTCACCTGATAGTTTGGGCATTTATCTGACCTATCAGCCCAAACTGGGTTTAAGTGATGCAGATAGAAACTGCATTTCTAACGTACGCCCAGAAGGCTTGCAATATGAGGCTGCCGCTAAAAAACTCATCTGGCTAGCTAAAGAATCCATGCGGCTTAAAGTGTCTGGTGTGGCTTTAAAAGATGAAAGTGATATGCAAGAGATTGCCCAACAAACTTCACCAGAGTTGCCGCATACATAGTTCTCAACTGGTAAAACACATAACTGGGCTTGCTATGTTTTACCTGTAGCACTTGCAATCATTGTCTTGATTGCCAATTGCCTAGCATTATCGCTTTCATCAATTTGCGCAGGGTCTTCTGTATAAAGGGTCAGTATTTTTTCTGCAGCTTTATATTTTTTTAACTGTACAAGTTTTTCAGCAAGGTTGAGCACAGTGCTTTGATCATTCAATCGCTTGATTTGACCATTTAAAGTAATTGCCTGATTAGCCCAAAGATTAAAAAATTCGTCTGATACCGTAGGTTCAGTCGCGAGTATGTTCAGCACTTCTAGAATCGCTAGTATGTGATATTCAGTGACAGTTTTAAGCTGTTTAGGTCGTGAAATTTTAGCAAGCTTGCTTAATGTTTCGGCTCTAGTATCCACAACAAAAGGGATTGTGACGTCAATTAGCGCCTGCCCGCCCTCAACTGAGGCTTTGAGTATTTGGGCGATTAAATCGTCCGCGTATTGTTCATAAAAGCTAGTGCAGGCTGGCGCATTTTCATTTTTTAGAGATTCCCATTCAATGACTTGTTTGATGAGGTCGATTTTCTGTGAGGGTGTGCTGCCCATCGTCTGGTTGAGTGTCGTTGCGACTGATTGCCAATCGCAAATCTCAGGCGTCTTTCCCGGTCTTGCCCATTGAATTTTTGTAATGACTGATAGCTGGTTGTTTAATCCAATTTCTGCGGCGCTGCCTTGTTTCCCAAGCCTGCCAGTAAATACCGAGCCATCCTGAAAAAAGTGTATGTAAATTGCTCGTGTTAAGCTTGCCTGACCATCGCTCTGTATTAAGCGCATTTTTGTTGTGTAAGGTGAGTTGCCCGTTTGCATTTTTGGAACAGCTGCATAATTTGAGATTTTCTGCGAGCTATATACCGTGGCGCCGTAGCCATCTACATCAGTATTGCCGTGAATGATAGTAGCTGCCGTGCCATCTGCTTTATAGGCAACAAAATGGTAAGGTTTATTTATCCAAGGTTTTTGGCTAACAGGGTCAAGTACTTTAATGCGTAAGCTGAATTTTCCCAGACCAATCGAGCTTTCAGGCGTTACATCAATGAACTCTTCAGCGGCGGGCACTGGCAATACCAATATTAAATTCAGAATAACACTGTATAAAATAGACCTAAAAGTGATCATGTTTGCGATACCGTTTGTTTAATGATTATTTCTAATTTTAAACAAGTATAGCGCGTGAGTTTTGGATTGTCTTTTTACAGGAATGGCAGTAATTGCCTATTAGTCATTAAAATTTAGTTTTCTGCTGCCTCAACAAATACATTGAGCAGCTTATTCACCATAGGTGCAATCAGCAAAATAGCAATAAAAACGATAGGCCATGCGGTAATAAAAGCACCTAGCCATTGCCTAACATAGTGCTCATGTGAGGCTGAATGTAAATAGATAATGATGCCAGATACTATGAGTGCCGTATTACAAGACATGATGAGGGCAAACAACATAGTGCGAAAGCGTAGCGGTATTTTTTGATTGAACACGTTAACGATCCTGTTTAATGTGGAGTCAATGCAGGCTAAAAATTTTATTTAGCCTGCATCCATTAACTTACCAAGGTAAGTTTTCACCTAGGTGTGAAAAGCTACCATTTGCACCATCACTTGCGAGCGTTGCTAAAAGCACGCTGGTTTTCCCGCCGTCGGCTAATTCCATAGGCGCACTGCTGCCGCCAAGCTCAGTCTTTACCCAGCCTGGATGTGCAGAATTGACTTTGATATTCGTATCACGCAACTCATGCGCCAAATGCACTGTGTAGGCGTTTAGGGCGGTTTTAGATGCGTTGTAAGCAAAGGCTTTTGCTGGATCTATTGGTGAGTTTGGTGTGCTATGCAAAGTGAGTGACGCTAAAATGCTAGAAAGATTAACAATGCGACCAGCAGGCGCTTTTTTGATAAGTGGCAAAAGCTTTTGCGTAAGGTCAATCACGGCAAAAAGATTGGTTTGAAAAGTTTCTTGTAATACCTGAATGCTCACTGTACTGCTGTTGCTGCCCATTAATGGTTCTTGCAGTATGCCTGCGTTATTCACCAAAATATCTAGTTTTCCGTAATGTTTATTCAAATGTTCAAAAGCCTCGTCGGCTGATTTAGCTTGTTTTGCATCGTAATGAATGGCTTCAGCTTGGTAACCTAGCGCTTGCAACTCTTTAGCGGCTACCGCGCCTTTTGCCAGGTCACGTACGCCAAGTACTAGTTTGATACCGACTTCGCCCAAACCTTTGGCTGTTTCAAAGCCTATGCCACGATTAGCGCCGGTGATGAAGGCTACTTTTGTTGTTTCCATTTTTTAATCCTTTTAGTTGATATCATGTAATTGCTGAAATATATTATGTACCGTTTGGTAAATAAATAATAGAGCAGTAAAAATTATTTGTCAAATATATTTGTACCTAATGGTACAATATTATTTTTCATGACCATACGAGTGATGTGATGAATATAGAAGACACAACAAAAGAGGTAAAGCCAGCGACTAAACAACGTGGTCGCCCGCCATCATTTAATCAAGATGAAGCGCTAGAGAAAGCGCTTAATGTATTTTGGTTGCATGGGTATGAAGGTACTTCAATGGCTGAACTGGCAGAAGTGCTTGGTATGAATAAACCTAGTATTTATGCGGCATTTGGCAACAAAGAAGAGTTATTTAGAAAGGCGCTTGCTAAGTATCTAGCAGGCCCTGTAGCCTTTGTCGCAGAGGCGCTAAATCAACCAACTGCTCAAAAGGTCGTTGAGA
>JANLZY010000489.1:0-3551 GCA_031359365.1 Methylotenera sp.
GGTTGTTTGGCTTAACATAGGTTTTCCATGAGCTTAAATATGGTAAATTCGATTTGTGTCATTGTATCTAAAATTTGCTTATAAAGTTTTGCTAAACACCTTTGATTTACGCTGAAAGTTGTAAAGTTTCTGTTTCTCTGCTGGTAGTTTCTCTACATTTTGTTCTGTAAACCCACGTTCTAAAAACCAATGTTCGGTACGCGTAGTCAGACAGAATAAGCTTTTAAAGCCTAGTTCTTTAGCTTGACTGGCACAGTAATAAAACAATTTGTCACCACGACCGCCGCCTCTGTAAGCTGGATCTATCGCTAGGCAAGCGAATTCAGCAGTACGCTCAGCGTTAAATGGGTACAAAGCTGCGCAACCAATAATGCGATTGTCGTGTTCCATTACATAAAAATGTTCGATTTCCATTTCTATATGTTCGCGTCCGCGGCGCACTAAAAAGCCTTCGGCTTCCAATGGTTCGATGAGTTTTAATATACCGCCTACGTCGTCAATATTGGCTTGGCGCATGCTTTCTAAGCTAAGCTCGGTCACCATGGTGCCGATACCGTCTAGTGTGAACAACTCTTGAATAATCGCGCCATCAATATGCCGTGAAATCAAATGCGTACGCGCTACGCCATGTTCACAAGCCCTTACTGCGGCAGGCAAATAGTAATTAATATCTTCAGAAATGTTGATTGCTTGTTCATTACCTTCGACGTTCCGTAGCAGATTTTTAGCTTTGCCAGCGGTCATTTCACGCAATAATTCGCCGCGTAGATTGTGTACACCTTCGGAGTCCATCAAAAATATCAGCTTGTCAGCATCTAGCGCAACTGCAGCGCTCACCGCAACATCTTCTAAGCTCAAATTGAATGCTTCGCCAGTGGGAGAATAGCCCAGTGGCGATAACAACACTAATTCGTTGTCATCAAGACGTTTTTGGATGCCGATTGCATCGACCCGACGCACTTCACCTGTGTGCTGTAAATCGATACCATTACGCACACCCATGGGTTTTGCGGTGACAAAGTTGCCACTCGCAACACGAATGTCAGAACCTGCCATCGGTGAATTTACCAAACCCATGGATAGCAGTGCCTCAATTTCAACGCGAATCGCGCCATTAGCTTCTTTCACAGCCTCCATTGCGGCATCATCTGTGACGCGCAGACCATTCACAAACTTAGGTGAAAGCTTATCGCGACGCAGTCGCTTTTCAATTTGTGGACGTGCGCCGTGTACTAATACCAACCTGACCTCTAAGCTGGCGAGTAAGTTTAAGTCATGTGAAAGTGCAATAAATTGCTTTTCATTGACCACTTCGCCGCCGAATGCAATCACAAAAGTTCTGCCACCAAACGCATGAATGTAGGGCGCAACAGACCTAAACCACTGTACGAAGTCTTTAATGTTTGAGGTGCTGTTTTTGCTAGGCACTTGCGATAAAGTTGTGAGGTATGGCTGGCGATGTTCTTGCACAGATAATGCTGTTTTTGGCATATCACTCTGAGCGTACAAGTAAGCTGGCGTGCAGTTGAGCGCCTCGGCGACTTTGCGTAAAGTATTTTCGTTTATGCCTAATTCACCGCGCTCTATTCGTGACAAATTGCCAGCGTCCGCACCCACTTGGTTAGCGAGGCCTTGCAGCGTGATATTCAGCGACTTGCGCCGAAAGCGTATAGAGTGACCAATAGACATAGCGATGATTTAGTGTAAATCCATAATATAAAATGTAAATATTACAATAATATAAAATATTTATGTAAATAATGCAAATTATTTATAGCTGACTTGTTTTAAACTTAAACTCTTCGTATCTAAACCCGCTAAAAATCCCCCCAAAGCGACTGCAGTGTGGCAATCGCAGTCGGGCCTGCGGTTTCTGTGCGCAAAATTCTTGGGCCAAGAATCACTGATTGAAAGCCTTGTGAAAGTGCTAAATTGATTTCTGCTTGGCTTAAGCCACCCTCTGCACCGATGAGTAATTGAATTTCGCTGCTTGGTTTATCCAGTTCTGCTAAGCGTTTTGCGCCTATAGGGTTAAGCAAGATGCGAGTAGCGGTTGATGCTGAGTTGGTCGACAACCAGTTAGCTAAGGTTTTTGGCGCTAGTACTTGAGGAATCGTCGCGCGACCACATTGCTCGCAGGCGGAAATAACAATATTTTGCCAATGCTCTAACCGTTTTTCTGCACGCTCAGCAGAGAGTTTAACCACGCTACGCTCGGTAGCAATTGGCTGTATTTGCTTTACACCTAACTCCACTGCCTTTTGAATGGAGTAATCCATGCGGTCGCCGCTAGAGATGCCCTGCAGTAAAGAGATGTTGAGTGGCGATTCTGTATCACGTGCTTGGCTAGCATTGACCTTGGCAATCACTTCACTTTTTTTAACTACAATTAACTCACAAGCATAGTCAAAACCATCGCCATTAAACAAGTGAATGAGATCACCTACATTTAAGCGAAGCGCTCGCGTGGCATGGGTGGCGGCATTTTCAGACAGTTTGACCGTTGCGCCAATGACCAAATCTTCAGTGCTAAAAAATCGTAAATTACTCATAACCATCATTCTATATTGAAAAGCTAATACCAGTCATTGCTACGCAACTGGAAATTGGCTTTGATTTTAAATCTGACGCTAGATTCCTGCTTGCACAGGAATAAAGTATCATAAGGCCTATATATTCTAACTATGATGAAAGTTTTTTATGGCTAGTTTAAACTCGCCCATATGTGATTTTGGCTGGCAAGCGCCAGATTTTAGTCTACAAAATATTGATGGCAGCATGATTTCACGCGACCTAATCATGGGCAAAAATGGCTTGTTGGTGATGTTTATTTGCAATCACTGTCCGTATGTAAAAGCTATTTTCCCAAGGTTAGTCGATGATGTGCTCGAACTGAAAATGCTGGGTGTTAACACTATTGCGATTATGTCTAATGACCCAGCAGATTACCCAGAAGATAGCTTCGAAAATATGCAAAAAGTCGCGCATCAAATGGAGTTCTCATTTCCCTATTTGTGGGATAAAACTCAATCGGTGGCTAAAGCCTACAACGCCGTATGCACGCCAGATTTCTTTGGATTTAATAATAAGGCTGAGTTGCAATATCGTGGCCGCTTCGATGAGTCGCGCAAAGACACCGCGCCCCATAGCACACGCGACTTGTTTCACGCCATGAAGCAAATCGCTGAAACGGGAGTCGGCCCTAAAAAACAAGTTGCAAGTATCGGGTGTTCGATTAAATGGAGTTTATATTAATTATGGTTAGATCCGTCATCAAATACGCATTATGGATTGTTTGCATTTTTGGAATATATAAAGCCACTGAATTCTATTCGGTTTACAAGGTAATTTCTTATGCACAAGAGTGTGATTTGCAAAAGAATATGTGCGAACTGAAATTGAGAAAAGCCACTTCTGATGAGGTAATACTTGCAATGAATGAGAATTATAAATGTATAGCGGATAAACAGAGCTGGGTTGAAACCCAAGTATTTGGAATACCCAAAGAATTTTCGAATTTTAAAAATAATGATGCATTTCGCGAAGGCTAT
>JANLZY010000493.1:0-5409 GCA_031359365.1 Methylotenera sp.
AATATTCTTCGCATAATCGCCAATCGCGCGATCGCTTGAGAATTTAGCCATATTGGCCACGTTCAAAATGGCTAAACGTGTCCATTCATCTTGATGTTGATATAGCTTGCCAACTCTATCTTGCGTTTCAATATAGCTCGCATAGTCTGCGAGTAGTAAGTATTGGTCGCCGTTCTTCAGCAAGTTATCAATAATCGGCTGGTAACGGTTTGGTTCTTCAATTGAGAAGAAACCGTTTGCAATCATATCTAACACTTGTTTAAGTTCTGGGTTGCTATGGTAATAATCATAAGGGTTGTAACCGTTGGCTTTTACCTCTGCCACTTGTGGTGTGGTTAAGCCAAAAATAAAGATGTTTTCTTCGCCAACCTCTTCCATAATCTCAACGTTCGCGCCGTCTAAAGTACCAATGGTCAACGCGCCGTTTAGCGACATTTTCATATTACCTGTGCCACTTGCCTCGGTGCCTGCGGTTGAAATTTGCTCGGATAAATCACTGCCTGGGAATAAAATCTCAGCTGCTGAAACTTCATAGTTCGGATAGTAAACCACCTTCAGTTGATCACCTACAGCCACATCTTCATTGATGATGGCGGCAACATCATTGATTAAACGAATGATTTGTTTAGCCATCCAATAACCCGGTGCGGCTTTACCGCCAAAAATTACCGTGCGTGGCGTAATACCTTTTTCGCCGCTACGAATGCGATTATATAAGGTAATGATATGTAACACATTGAGTAATTGACGTTTATATTCATGAATACGTTTAATTTGCACATCAAACAAGCTGTTAACGTTTAACTTGATGCCTGTTTTTTGTTCAATTTTAGCGGCTAATCTAACTTTATTCTCATACTTTACCGCTGCAAATGCTTTTCTGAACTCCGCATCGTTGGCTAAAGGCGTGATTTTTTTGATTTGCGTTAAATCTTTTTTAAATCCCGCACCAATGGCTTTTTCTAACAGGGCTGTTAAGCCTGGATTTGCCTGATTCAACCAGCGACGCGGCGTAATGCCGTTGGTCACATTGGTCATTTTTCCCGGGTAAATACGGTCAAAATCTGCAAATAGATGCTGCTTCAACAACTGGCTATGCAATGCAGCAACACCATTTACTGTATGGCTACCTACCACGGCCAAATGCGCCATCCGCACACGACGACCATTTGATTCATCAATGATAGAAACCCGTGCTAGCAGATCAGCATCACCTGGGAAATGATGGTTAACCATGTGTAAGAATTCAAAGTTGATTTTGTAGATAATCTCTAAATGGCGCGGCAATAGTCGGCCGAATAAGTCTACAGTCCAAGTTTCTAGCGCTTCTGGCATCAGCGTGTGATTGGTGTAAGCAAAAATCTTAACGACAAGCATCCATGCAAAGTCCCAATCTAAGCGGTGCACATCCACTAATTGATACATCATCTCTGCCACGCCGATTGAAGGGTGCGTATCATTCAGTTGAATGGCAATTTTATCTGGCAGAATGTTCCAGTCTGCTTGTTTTTTCATTTCATGCGTACTTAAAAAGCGACGCAAAATATCCTGAATTGAAGCTGAAACAAAGAAATACTGCTGCTTTAACCGCAGCTCTTTACCCAACACTGAAGCATCGTTTGGATATAATACTTTGGAGATGTTTTCAGTATCGTTGCGCTCTTGCACGGCTTGCTCAAAATTACCATCATTAAAGTGGCGTAAATCAAACTCACGTGCGGCCTTGGCTGACCATAAACGCAAACTGTTAACCGTTTCGCCACCGTAACCTGGCACTGGCATATCGTACGCCATGGCGACGACGTGTTCTGCATCAACCCAGTGCTGTGATCCCTCACCACAAACAACACGCCCGTAGAATTTAATGTCATAGGTGACCTCTGGGCGTTGAAATTCCCAAATATTGCCGTAACGCAGCCAGTTATCTGGGTTTTCTATCTGCTGGCCATTCTCTATGGTTTGCTTAAACATACCGTATTCATAGCGTATGCCGTAGCCTGTCGCTGGAATAGCCATAGTTGCCATAGAATCTAAGAAGCAAGCTGCTAAGCGACCCAGACCACCATTCCCTAATGCAGCATCTGTTTCCATTTCTACAGTATTTTCTAAATCGCGCCCTAAAGCTGACATTCCATCTTTAAGCTCTTCGTTTATGCCCAAATTTAGTGCGGCATTACTTAACATACGCCCAATTAAGAACTCTAATGATAAATAATAAACACGCTTAGGATCATCGTGATAATAAGATTCAGCTGTTTTTACCCAACGTTCAACAACATGATCTCGCACGGTGTAGCTGGCTGCATCGTACCAATCTCTTGGGGTAGCTGCAGCATTGGTTTTAAAACTAGAAAAAATGAGGTGGTTTTGTAAAGCTTGATTAACTGGTGAGAGCTTAGGCATTATGCTTAACTTAGCCGCTTTAGACTTGACTGCTGGTTTAGAAGTAGTAGTTGCTGATTGACTAACTCGTTTAGGTTTAGCCGCTGTTAATGTGTCTTTTGCAATTGATGTAGTAGCTTTAGGCTTGGCTGGCGTTTTCATTTGCTGAACTCATTTAGTTGTTATAAGTGTTTACATTCTAGCAAAGAATATGCCATGTTTATGTCGTTAAATAAGCAACTATTGAACTTTTATTCAAGCGCTTACTTTAAGCGCTTACTTTTAAAATCGCACATTCAACTGATTGCGCTATTCGCTTTACTCTAAATTGAGCTGATCATATGAAAGCCAGGTGACACTTTAATCGCTTTAAGTACCGATAATTTGATAGCAGCATGACCTAAGACTGTTTGTAAATTATATAATGCCGTTAATTCTAAGCGTACGCTGATAGCGCCTAGCTCTACCTCAGCCACTTGGCAACCTTCGCAATACACAATTCGGCAACCTTTAGCGCCAGTTAGCACTATTTTTCTGCAATCTTCATCTTCTCTCATCACCATATCCAATCACCGTTTATTTGAAGGTAAACTAAATTACTTTAAGTTAAAAAAAGTGACCGGCTGACATGAATAAATTCAATGCGGTCATAAAGATAATACAAGGAGATGCACGTCACCGTGCAGTTACAGCTTTATAGATTGATTCGCATCAACCTAGTATTTAAGCACTGTGTTAGTCAGCGCTTAAATTCGGTTTGAGTAATATTCAACAACTTGCTGAACATCAATCGGAAAAGGTACTTGGTCAGCATCGGGCAAATGCGCTACTTTGATACGCTTATCAGTTGCATCCCATTGCAACCAATCTGGACGGTCTAATACTGGTTTAGCTAGCGTTTCAATTACTAGTGGTATTTTCAAACTAGTCACTTTAAGTGAAATTTCATCCGCTAACTTCACGCGGATCGATGGAATATTCACTGATCTACCATTCAAAATAACATGTCCATGTGTGACTAATGGACGCGCAGAGATGGCTGATGGCGCAAATCCAGCTCTAAAAATAACGTTATCTAAACGACGCTCTAATAATTGTAAAAAGTTATCACCAGTTGGCTCACTACCCTTACGCGCTTCGATAATTAAGCGACGCATTTGACGTTCAGTTAACCCATAGTTAAAACGTAATTTTTGCTTTTCTTGCAGTTTCACACCATAGTCAGACTTACGGCGGCGCGTAGCCTTCATGCCATGCTGACCTGGCGGCGTAGGTCTAGCTTCAATGGTTTTGCGCGATAACCCTGGCAAATCAACACCTAATGAACGCATAATTTTTAATCTTGGACCTGTTAACCGTGACATATTTTCTCTCTGTTATTTTTTAAATTCGTGACTTCGTGTGTTTTGAATCATTAATCTTAATAGCAAATTAATGCAGCGATTCGCTCAATGGCGTGGCATCTATTAGGCTGGCTTGCTGCTCGCGCACAATTTCATCCCACTGATATACCAAGCGTTTTGCAACCTCGGTGACTAACTTAGATTCAGCATATTGCGGCGCAGTGAGCTTATGCGCTAAATCTGCTACCAGCATTGCCAAGTCAGCCGATGGATGCACAATATATTGAGAACTCACACAGCAAATAGCCGCCATCACTGCATTTGCATTAGGCAAATCTGGGTCGTACTCTCCAGCACCATACTGCTGCTGACTGTTATTGAGCTGTTTATTGCAATTTGCCATGTAAGCTTTCCACCACTTAATATTATGATTAAATGATAATGATTCCTATTTACAATGTCAACATTTAATATTAAATTTATTTAAATACCTAAGAAATATTTAGCTTGATTAATATGACGATCATCATATATGATGATCGTCATGAGAAAATCTACTGCCAATAAAAGCACTACCAGCCGCAAAGAAATTACGCATACACGTATTGTGGAAACTGCTGCACGCGCAATCCGTAGAAGTGGTTACGATGGCACGGGCGTAGCCGATATTATGAAAGAAGCAGGCCTCACACATGGCGGTTTTTACGCACATTTTGCATCTCGCGATGCCATGCTCGCAGAAGCGGCAGATCAAGCTGGTGCAGAGACCCTTGCAATTGCTGAAAGAATATTTGCTGAAGTTCCTGAGGACCAAGCGTTGCAGGCTCTGATGAATGTTTATTTATCTAATGAGCATATGGCTAACATTGAAACCGGCTGCTCTTTAGCCGCCCTAGGTTCGGAAATGCCGCGCCAAGCACCTGAAGTGAGAAAAGCCTCTACTTGCCGTATCAAGGAGATGATAGCGCTTATTAAAAGTCGACTATCAGACCGCCAATCTAATACATATGAAAAGGCGCTAGTCATGTTATCTACTATGGTTGGAACATTATTATTAGCTCGGGCTGTAGAAGACCCTAAATTTAGCGAAGATTTTCGCCAAGCAACTTTAAAGCACTACGATGCTAAAGAATGATTAATTTTTCATTAAGTACTTTGGCTTTTTTTTGACATTAAATATGATGACCATCATATTTATATGGCATTTTTTTTACTAACTGAATTAAAGGAGATAAATATGAAAAGCAAGATCGCAATTGTGACAGGTGCATCATCAGGAATCGGTGAGGCTACAGCAGAGTTACTCGCAAATTCTGGTTATAAGGTTTACGGAACGAGTCGTAAGGGCGCGCAAGGAGCCCAACGCGCATACAAGATGATTGCGCTGGATGTAAATAGCGAAGAATCTATAGAAGCGGCATTAAAAGAAGTCATCCAAATTGAAGGTCGTATTGATCTAGTGGTTAATAACGCAGGCTTCGGTGTAGCGCCAGGTGGTGCTGAAGAAAGTTCAATTGAACAAACCAAAATGATTTTTGATACGAATTTTTTTGGCATTGTCCGGATGACGCGCGCTGTAGTACCTTATATGAGAAAACAGGGCGAAGGTCGCATCATCAATATCGGTTCCATTCTAGGGTTGATACCCGCACCCTACATGGCAACCTATTCTGCTACTAAGCAT
>JANLZY010000010.1:0-1503 GCA_031359365.1 Methylotenera sp.
GATTTCTTAGCCACAGTGATTCTGGCTCCGAAATTAGCCTAACCTGCGCGGGTTTTGCTACGAAATCTGACAAATCAACACCTCGTTTGAGCGGCTCCAAGTCGTCAACTGTAGGAACGCCCTCTACCTGCACCCAATAAGTTTTAAATTCTTTATGTTTTGGATCACTTAAACGGTGTTGCAACATGCCATCATCGGTTAAAATAAGTAAACCTTCACTATCAGTATCTAATCGCCCTGCAGCATAGACATCTGGTATTTGGATAAAGTCTTTTAACGTAGGATGTCCCGTTTTTCCATTTCCGGGATCATGCGCACTGAACTGGCACACTACGTTAAAAGGTTTATTGAATAGAATAATCATTAAATAAGCTTAAATTTTCAGAAACTTAACATTAGGAAATCTAAAATGGCTACGAAAAATAACATCACTGGGAAAATCATCGTTCCAGCGACTGGCGAAAAAATCACCGTCAATGCGGATAACTCTTTAAACGTACCCAACCAACCTATTATCCCATTTATTGAGGGAGATGGCATAGGTGCTGATATTACCCCTCCTATGATTAAAGTAGTAGATGCTGCGGTCAACAAAGCTTACGGTGGCGCACGCAAGATTTCATGGATGGAAGTTTACGCAGGCGAAAAAGCCACTAAAGTTTATGGTGCAAATGATTGGCTACCGGCAGAAACCATGCATGCAGTGCGCGACTATGTAGTTTCTATCAAAGGTCCGCTAACCACACCAGTGGGCGGCGGCATTCGTTCTTTAAACGTATCGTTACGCCAAGAACTTGATTTATATGTATGTTTGCGCCCTGTGCAATACTTCACCGGAGTGCCTAGCCCAGTTAAACACCCAGAAAAAACCGATATGGTGATTTTCCGCGAAAATACAGAGGATATTTATGCAGGTATTGAGTGGGCGGCTGGCACTGATGAAGTTGAAAAAGTAATTCAGTTTTTGAGCGATATGGGCATGCGTAAAAAAATTCGCTTTCCTGAGTCTTCAGCCATTGGCATCAAACCTGTTTCAATTGATGGCAGCAAACGCCTAGTGCGTAAGGCTATTCAGTACGCCATTGATAATAACCGCAAATCACTCACCATTGCCCACAAAGGCAATATCATGAAGTTCACTGAAGGCGGTTTTAGAGATTGGGGTTATGAAGTTGCTAAACAAGAATTCGGCGCAGTTGAGATTGACGGCGGACCTTGGTGCCAACTACCACATGGCATGATTATTAAAGATTGCATCGCCGATGCTTTCTTGCAAGAAATCTTATTGCATCCACAAGATTATGATGTTGTTGCTACGCTTAATTTGAACGGCGATTACATGAGTGATGCGCTTGCTGCGCAAGTAGGTGGCATTGGCATTGCTCCGGGTGCCAACTTGAGCGACACCGTTGCCATGTTTGAAGCTACACATGGCACCGCGCCAAAAATTGCTGAAAGAATAATAGAACTCGGGTTAGCTAGGTCTTTACCAGCAATTTTTGG
>JANLZY010000051.1:0-2176 GCA_031359365.1 Methylotenera sp.
TGATTTAAAGCGAATTTTTTTTGCAGTCAGTTCAGCGGCAGTTTTAGTTGCAGCCTTGCTATTCATGATGAGAACTTCAATCATCATTCCCCGTTCCGTATTGATTCTAGATCCACTTTTGCTGATGTTGATGATGGGGGGCAGTCGTTTTGCCTATCGTGCTTGGAAAGAGCACTCGCTTTATGGAATTGCACGATCGCTAGGTAAACCAACGCTAATATTAGGTGCGGGTGATGCCGCTCTAGCTTTGCTTAAAGATTTATCGCGCAGTACTCAATGGCGCGTTGTTGGTTTGCTTGATGATGATAAAGCTTTACTGGGGCGTGAAATATTTGGCGTTAAGGTATTAGGCTCAATTGCGACTTTAGCCGATCTGCAACGACGTTTAGGTGTTGAGCATGTGATTGTTGCTATGCCATCTGCGCATCACCAAAAACGTCGTTCTGCGGTAGATCTAGCCAATAATCTCGGCTTAGAAGTGCTGACTGTGCCAGCTATTGATGACTTAATGAGCGGTAAAGTGAGCGTTTCTCAAATTCGCAAGGTAGATGTGGAAGATTTGTTGGGCCGTGACGCAGTATTGCTGGATAACTCTGGCTTGCAACATTTGATTGCGGAGCATGCCGTAATGGTAAGTGGAGCAGGGGGCTCTATTGGCTCTGAACTTTGCCGCCAAATATTAAAGTTTAACCCTAGTGTATTGATTTGTTTAGATATTTCTGAATTTTCTCTTTACCAATTGGAGCAAGAGCTTAGTGTATTAAATCTTAAAGCCAAGTTACTTTTTATGACGGGTGACGTTAAAAATAAGCAACGAGTCAAAAGGTTACTTGAGCAGTTTCAGCCTGCGGTGGTGTTTCACGCCGCGGCTTATAAGCACGTACCTATGATGGAAAATGGTAATGTTTGGGAGGCGCTTTCAAATAATGTGATTGGTACGCACACCATTGCCAATGCATGTAAGGACGCTGGCGTTGATAAGTTTGTACTTATTTCAACTGATAAAGCGGTCAATCCAACAAACGTGATGGGGGCGAGTAAACGCCTTGCAGAAATGGTTTGCCAAGGTTTGCAAGAGAAGCTTGCAAGCGAAGCAATGGGAACACGTTTTGTTATCGTGCGTTTTGGTAACGTGCTAGGTAGTAGCGGTAGCGTCATTCCTAAGTTTAGAGAGCAAATTGCCAAGGGTGGCCCAGTCACCATTACTCACCCTGAAATTACCAGATACTTTATGTCGATACCTGAAGCTGCGCAGTTGGTTTTGCAGGCTGGATTGATGGGCAAAGGTGGTGAGATTTTGGTGCTTGATATGGGTGAGCCAGTTAAAATTGCCGCATTAGCCGCTGACATGATTCGACTTTCTGGTCTTCAAGCGGATGAAATTAAAATTGAGTATGTAGGACTAAGACCAGGCGAAAAACTGTATGAGGAACTGCTTGCAGATGATGAGCACACCATGCCAACTCCGCATGAAAAATTGCGCATAGCCCAAGCACGTGAAGTTGATATCACGTGGGTAAATAAACTATTGAAATGGATAGAAGGCACAGAAAGTGCCAATGAAGCGATGATTAAGACTGAGTTGAAGCTTTGGGTTGAAGAATACAGCCCGCAGCACCAATCGAGTGTAGAGAAGCATTTTGTATTAGATGTTGAGCAAGTGACTTTGCATTAGCTTTATAAACATTTACTAACTTTTATCACATGCAATTGAGCTAAATTGAATACACAAAATCCACAGACTTTGCTTGATCAAGCGCAGCTTATTCATACGTCGGAAGCTGTTCAAAATGCAATTAGCCAGCTCAGCAAAGAAGTTACTTTGCAGTTCGAGCATACCTGCCCAATAGTGATCTGCGTGATGGGCGGCGGAATTGTTTTTGCTGGGCAGTTGCTGACACAGCTGACATTTCCGCTCGAATTAGACTACGTTCATGCTAGCCGCTACCAAAACAATACGGTAGGCAATGCGCTTATTTGGCAATCTTTACCAAAGTTAGATCTAAATAATCGAACAGTATTGTTGGTGGATGATATTTTGGACGAAGGTATTACATTACTGGCAATTAAAGAAAAGTGTTTAGCGCTAGGTGCTAAGGACGTTTACTCTGCTGTGCTGATAGAAAAAAAATTACCACACTCAAAACCGATAAAGGCTGACTTTGTTGGGCTGGAG
>JANLZY010000124.1:0-1540 GCA_031359365.1 Methylotenera sp.
GTCGAAGGATCTGGCAGCAACACCATATCCTTGTCGGTAAACCCCATCACTCTGTCGTAACCTTCGTGACCTTCTGGCGATTCACCAGTCACAGATACTCCCAATACGGCCTCAGGTAAACGCATGGCGCGCTCGGTACTAAATTTTTCGCGCGGTAAAATTTTGCCACGCGCTACGCCTGTTAAATCAGGTACCAAGCACTCAATTTCGGTAATGTTGTTTTCCGTCAACCACTTATCCATATCAACGTGGTTCATTGCTACATGTTCTGACATTTTTATTCTCCTGTACTGCTTTATTAACTACTTATTGATGTATTTTTATTCATGTATTTTTATTCATGTATTTTTCTTTTTGCATCTTTTAAGCGTTAATCTGGTGGTTCGTGTCTTCTCAGTCTGAATCTGCAGGCATCACCAAATGCCCTGAAAATAGCTAAATACTGTGGGTTTTCCATCACTTTCCACTCTGGGTGCCACTGCACAGCCAAGGTAAAGGCTTTTGCATTGTCTACGCGTATGGCTTCTACTAAACCGTCTGGCGCGTAGGCCTCTGCCACCAAGCCATCACCAAGTCTATCTACACCTTGGCCATGTAAGGAGTTCACCATCATCTGTTTTGCACCAACGATTTTAGCTAGCTTGCCATCGGGCACTAAGTCAATCAAATGTGCTTGCGCATATTGAATGTCGATAGGAACATCTTTAATTTCTCTATGATCGTTCAAGCCTGATATTTCATGTACCGCTTGATGCAAACTACCGCCAAACGCTACATTCACCTCTTGAAAACCGCGGCAAATAGCCAATAAAGGCACTTCGGCTTTAATGGCTGCTTGCACGAGTTTTAAGGTAAGCGCATCACGCGCAGGGTCTAATGGTAATGCTGGATTGTGTACTTCTTGGTCGAAGTGTGAAGGATGTACATTTGAAACTGACCCTGTTAGCAAAATGCCATCCGCAATGACTAGCAAAGCTTCAATATCCAATAAATCACCGATGGCAGGCACCACTAAAGGCAATGCACCAGCAGCTTCTGCAACCGCCATTAAATATTTATGACCCACCACATGAAATGGATGTTCGCCTAGCGACTTAACGTCCGCAGGGACTAAAACTATTGGTTTACGTTTTGTTGTCATCATTTGCAGATTTGCTTTGCCTCATTGCTAAGTATACTATTCCTAAAATTGGTAATGCAACAAGAGCCATTTAGATTATTTAGATAGAACCACTTTATCACATTTAACACGGCTATACATACTTGGAATACTCAACTTAATGAAACAACTTGTGCTTTCAGAATGGCTATTAACGCAGCTTAACCACTCAGACTTCCCCGTGCGTATGCCCAACCACAGGCGCATCTACGAGGTGATTCGTCGTGCCATTACCACGCAAATTTTACCTGCAGGAGAACGTCTACCTTCCACAAGAAGTTTGGCGGAAGACTTAACCGTATCGCGCAACACCATACTAGCGGCTTTTGAGCAATTACTGGATGAAGGTTATGTTGCATCGCAAACAGGTAGCGGCACCTA
>JANLZY010000150.1:0-3246 GCA_031359365.1 Methylotenera sp.
GACATGATGCTAGCAAAAACAGACCTCACTATAGCCGCCTGCTATTCTGAACTGGTGCAAGATGAAACACTCAGAATCCCCGTATTTGAACGCATACAGAAAGAGCATGCACTCACTAACCAAGCACTCAATTTAATTCTACACAACACCGAACGCCTAGCCAACAACCCCACACTAGCCAATTCAATTAAAAACCGACTCCCCTACCTAGACCCACTCAACCACCTACAAGTCGCACTCATTAAAAGACATAGGAGCGGCGAAACCGACGTGCTAGTGAAACGCGCGATTCATTTGACCATTAATGGCATTGCGGCGGGGTTAAGGAATACAGGTTAACTTGCAATTCAGCCTGTTAATTTAACATTCAAATTAACTCACCCTCACCAATTCTTGCTACTATTCAGATTGATTATTTTGTAGGGTGGGTTCTTGAACCCACGTGGGAACGGTTGAATTTTAAATATCGTTACGCGTGGGTCACAAGTGACCCACGCTACAAGGCTCTTCGTTCAAACGTTGCTCATTTAATGATAGGAACTGAAATTGAAAAGTGAAGTAACAAAAAAGCTGATTTCTGTAGCTGTATTTCTGATCGCGTTTCTAGTTGTCAAATATGGAGTTCAGTACTATCAAGAACAAACCGCAGTTTCAACAGCTAGTCAATCTATTGAGCAGATAAGAAAAGATGCGGCTTTAAATCATCCTAATACTGATTTATCTACTGCAATGCAACAAGAAGCCACATCTAAAGCTCAGACTAAGTTAACAAATCAAACGGATGGGAAAAAGCAACTACAAGATGCCGCAGGTATGTTCATGGGATTTTTTCTTATAAATACCAGAACCAGGCCTGAGTTTTGTAATGAACAGGGGGTAAATATTCAGACATTTGTAACTGCCTTTGAAAAACAACATGAATCAGAGTTAACAAAAGCGAGGCATGTGATACTAGACTCTGCTATGGATGAAAACAAACTTTATTCTATGTTACAGCCTCAACTCCAAAAGTTAATAATTCAAGATATGAAGGATATTGCATCAACAAATAAACTATCAATAAAAGATGCTTGTGTCTTAATAGCCGATAATGGAGAGGCGTTAGCTACCCAGATGCATATCTCAAAGACACAGCCAAAAGTTTATCAAGTTCTTTTAGCCAAGTAGGGTGGGTTCTTGAACCCACGCCTAATTTATCTTGCAACATCCACCGCTTGGAGTTAAACCCCACCCTACAAATTTTATTTGCGCGATAGATAATTTAAAATCACCTAATGTCACACTACCGTCGCGCTAATACCAGAAATGCCACTTACTTTTTCACGGTGGTTACCTATCGTCGGCAAACATTTTTATGTGATGAAGCTGTTCGCAAAGCTTTAAGAAACGCCATCGAAAAGGTGCGTGCGCAATATCCGTTTGAGATTGACACATGGGTTTTGCTGCCCGATCATATTCATACTATTTGGACCTTACCCGAAAATGATGCCAATTTTTCATTAAGATGGCAACTCATCAAGCGTTATGTCTCACGGGAATGCGGCGTATTATTGAATCGCCCAGAATGGCGCACCGCTTCCAAAATAAAGCATCAAGAATCCACCTTATGGCAACGCAGATTTTGGGAACATCAAATACGCAATGAGCACGATTACCAAACTCACATGGATTATTGCCATTACAACCCAGTGAAACATGGCTTAGTTGAGCGTGTGCAAGATTGGGAGTATTCATCATTTCATCAACATGTTAAATTAGGTATATACCCCATTAATTGGGCGGGTGAAGGTGTTGCGGGAGTTGGTGAATTTGGAGAAGTGGTTGTTGTTTGAAATGTTGTTAAACGCGTGGGTCACAAGTGACCCACCCTACAAGGCTGACTTACCTTGCAACATGCACCGAGTGGGTTAAACCCCATCCTACGAATTTTATTTGCGCGATAAATAATTTAAAATCACCTAATGTCACACTACCGTCGCGCTAATACCACAAATGCCACTTACTTTTTCACGGTGGTTACCTCTCCTCGGCAAACATTTTTATGTGATGAATCTGTTCGCAAAGCTTTAAGAAACGCTATTGAAAAGGTGCATGCGGAATAGCCGTTTGAGATTGACACATGGGTTTTGCTGCCTGACCATATTCATACTATTTGGACCTTACCCGAAAACGATGCTAATTTTTGATTAAGATGGCAGCTCATCTAACACAACAGCGTCTCTTGATACCTCTTCTTATGCCTTCAAAATATGCTATAAGAAATGTAAATTAAAACTATTCATGAATTAATCGGTCTAGAGTAGAGTATAAAAAATTGCGCTATCCCAGCAATTTAGTTGAAGTTGAAGTCGAAGTTAAATTTTAAAAATTAATGTCAGGAATATGAATGAAGATCAAATTGCTCTGCTTACTGTTTGTTTTTTTAATGTCAGCGCAAGCAGCTCAATCAAACGCAGCTCAAACGGTTCCTTTATTAGCGCCAACGCAGCAGCAATCTCAGGCGGCACATTTATCTGCTGAAGTATTAACTCGATATCACTACAAGCCCGTATTACTTGATGATACAAGCTCCTCTAAAATATTTGATGCTTATATCAAGTCGTTAGATGGACAAAAGATATTTTTCTTACAGTCTGATATTGATCAGTTATCTACATTTCGCACAATGCTTGATGACGCCATACTAAAAGAAGACTTATCTATTCCATTTGAGATTTTCAATCTTTATCAGCAGCGCATTGTAGATCGCATCACTTATGCTCGCTCTTTACTCAAAAAGGGCTTTGATTTTAAAGTCGATGAGAGCTCACAATTAACACGCGAAAAATCTCCATGGGCAAAGTCTCAAGACGAGATGAATGATATTTGGCGCAAACGCGTTAAGAATGATTGGCTTCGCCTTAAGCTAGCAGGTAAAAACGATAAGAGCATCATCGATACCTTAGACAAACGATACGAAAATAACTTAAAAAGTAATGCAAAATTCAAGAGTGATGACGTGTTCCAAAGCTTTATGAACGCTTACACAATGACGATTGATCCACATACTAATTACTTTGGCATTCAGCAGTCGGATGACTTTGACATCTCTATGAAGCTCTCACTAGTTGGGATTGGCGCTGTATTGCAAGATAAAGACGAATACACCACTATTCGAGAGTTAGTAGTTGGCAGCCCTGCTGCACTTTCAGGAAAACTTGAAGTTGGAGATCGAATTGTAGGCGTTGGGCAAGGAGTGAATGGCAC
>JANLZY010000173.1:0-2211 GCA_031359365.1 Methylotenera sp.
TTTTCGCTTACGGGACACATCACCACCATAACATTTCGCAATCACGTTTTTACGCATGGCTTTAACGGTTTCACGTGCAATAATATTCGCACCTATCGAAGCCTGAATGGCTACATCAAACATTTGACGTGGAATCAATTCACGCATTTTAGCCGCCACTTCACGACCACGACGTACGCTATTTCCTCGGTGAACAATCATGCTCAGCGCGTCCACACGCTCGCCATTCACCATAATATCAAGCTTCACTAAATCTGCCGCACGGAATTCTAAAAACTCATAATCCATTGAAGCATAGCCACGTGACACTGATTTTAATTTATCAAAAAAATCCAATACCACTTCATTAAGCGGCATTTCGTAACTTAGCATCACCTGCCTACCCATATATTGCATGTTTTTTTGTAGGCCACGCTTATTGTTGCACAAGGTCATCACTGGCCCTACGTAATCTTGCGGCATCAAAAGATTCACGTTAATAACAGGCTCACGCGTTTCTTCGACACGTGACAACTCTGGTAAGCGTGACGGGTTCTCAATCTGTACCACTTCACCAGTTTTGAGTAATAACTCATACACCACAGTTGGCGCGGTGGTAATCAAATCCATATCGTACTCGCGCTCTAAGCGCTCTTGTACGATTTCCATGTGTAGTAAACCTAAGAAGCCGCATCTAAAACCAAAACCTAATGCAGTAGAATTTTCTGGCTCAAATAGTAAACTAGCATCATTCAAGCTTAGTTTTTCAAGCGCGGTACGTAGCGCTTCGAACTGGCTTGATTCAACTGGATACAACCCAGCAAACACCTGAGGTTTCACTTCTTTAAAGCCTGCCAAAGGTTCTGTAGCTGGCTTACCCGCCAGCGTCACAGTATCACCAACTTTTGCAGCAGCAAGCTCTTTAATACCTGAAATGACAAAACCTACCTCACCTGCAGAAAGCGAAGTTTTTTGTAATGATTTTGGCGTGAAAACGCCGACTTGTTCGCATAAATACTCTGCACGCGTAGCCATTAACCGAATCTTATCTTTTGGTTTTAATACACCGTCTATCACGCGCACCAACATTACCACGCCCACATAGTTATCAAACCATGCATCAATCACTAGCGCTTTTAGCGGCTTAGTCAAATCGCCTACTGGCGGTGGTACTTTTTTAATGACAGCTTCTAACACATCACGCACGCCCAAACCAGTTTTGGCTGAGCATCGCACAGCGTCACTTGCGTCGATACCAATTACATCTTCAATTTCTTGCATCACGCGCTCAGGGTCGGCAGATGGCAAGTCGATTTTATTCAACACAGCAGTCACTTCAACGCCTAAATCAAGCGCGGTGTAGCAGTTAGCAACGCTTTGCGCCTCTACACCTTGACTGGCATCCACCACCAACAGCGCCCCTTCACAAGCTGAAAGTGAACGTGACACTTCATAGCTAAAATCCACATGGCCCGGAGTATCAATCAGGTTAAGGTGATAGGTTTGACCATCATCCGCTTTGTACTCCAACGCAGCTGTTTGGGCTTTAATCGTAATACCACGCTCACGCTCAATATCCATAGAATCAAGCACTTGCGCTTCCATTTCGCGATCAGCCAGCCCACCGCAAAGGTGAATAATGCGGTCAGCTAATGTGGATTTACCATGGTCAATGTGGGCAATAATGGAGAAGTTACGAATATTTTTCATTTAGTCTTTTTTAAGCTTTTTACGTCTTTTAATGTTGCTTTATTAGGTTAATTCTGCTTTATAAATAAAGATAAGGCGCCAGAAGCGCCTTTTCACAATAGCTGTGATTTTACAACAAATGCTTGATTAGTTTGTAATTAATTGTGGAGTTGTCTTCAAAATTGCCAATATGGGCTTAATTTCTAACTTTTGATTTGTTGCGGCCATTGACCTGCATGGCTTGTGTTAATTGTTTTATGCAAGCAGCCTCGCTTGGGCATGCAGCAATTAAATCATCGTCGGCAAAAACACCTTCGACAATATAATATGGGGCTGTAGTAGCTTAGCTTGAATGATAAGCTACTACAGCCCCTAAAAAATAGTCGTAAAGCAAATAAAATAACTACCTTTGATTTTTAAGCTACTTTCCCTGACCCTTAAACGAAACAAGCTTCATCAGCCTAAATACCAATTGTTATGCAATTTCAATAATTACTCTAAAACCCTGAGTTACTAATCACTTAATTTTTGTTTCTGTTAGTT
>JANLZY010000190.1:0-1623 GCA_031359365.1 Methylotenera sp.
TGCCGATAGGACAGTTCATAATCGTTGCGATCTCTTCATAACTTAAGCCTTCAATCTCACGCAAGGTAATAGCTGTGCGCAACTCCTCAGGCAAATTGGCAACGGTGTCATTCACGGTTTGCGCAATTTGCTTAGTCATCATGGATGACTCAGGTGTTTCCATCGTACGAAGCTCATCACCATCTTCAAAGTTTTCAGCATCTTCAATTTCGACGCCTGTACTGACGGTCGGCCTACGACCCATGGAAACTAAGTAATTTTTTGCGGTATTAATACCAATACGGTATAGCCAAGTATAAAAGGCACTATCGCCACGAAAGTTTGGTAATGCTCGATACGCTTTAATAAAAGTATCTTGCACGATGTCTTCAATTTCGGATTGATCGCGCACCATGCGAGATAGTAGACGCGCCAATTTACGCTGATACTTGTCGACCAACATACCAAACGCGCGCTTATCTCCACGCTGGGCACGTAGCACCAGCTCATGGTCAATTTCGCGATTTCCAGATGTTGGATTTACGGACACTAGGCTTAGGTTTCCTTTAGGTTCAGTCTGCTTAGTTGCAAGCTCATTTATGTTTTTATCACTCACACTCTTTTCACTCTGCGCAGTATAACCTTGCACGCCAGGTTGTACTAAACTTTGTACCAAGTTTAGTTGAGTAAATTCGACTATATTACCAATACGCATCATTAAGTTTCCTCTCAGCAACGACACAAAACTACAATTTAATTGTTTACTACTGTTTTACTATTGCTTTCACTATGTTTATTTGAGCTTATCTATTGCCTATTTTAAAGACAGCGATACACTCTCATTAGTTCCAGAGTTTGTTTCAAAACGGCATTTCATTTATTCAAAATTTATACTAAAAATACTATGCAGCAATTTGATGTACTGATTATTGGCAGCGGTCTTGCGGGCTTAACTTTAGCGCTGCGAACCGCAGAACATAAGAATGTCTGCTTGGTCAGCAAACGTAGTATTAACGATACCGCCAGTGATTGGGCGCAAGGCGGTATTGCTGCAGTACTTAATGATGAAGATTCAATAGAAAATCATGTGCGAGATACCTTAGTTGCAGGCGGCGGCTTATGTGATGAAGCAGTGACGGGAATGGTCGCGGAGCATGCTAAAGAATCAGTTGAATGGCTAATTGAACAAGGCGTAGGCTTTACACGCGAGCATGACAATTCTGGCTACCATTTAACACGTGAGGGCGGACATAGTCACCGCCGTATTATTCATGCGGCTGATGCCACTGGCCATGCGGTACAAATGACGCTTTCAGATAAAGTGAAGCAACATCCAAATATCACTTTAATGGAATATCACATTGCGGTTGATTTGATTACCACGAGTAAAATCCATCAAAACAAAGTGGATAGTTCAAAAATTGAACCCACTGACGACAACACCTGCCTAGGTGCTTACGTGCTAGATAAAAGTACAGGCAAAGTACTCACGATAGCTGCACAAAACACTATTTTAGCCACAGGTGGCGCAGGCAAAGTATACCTTTACACCACGAACCCAGACATCAGCACAGGTGATGGCATTGCCATGGCTTGGCGCGCGGGCTGTCGTGTGGCGAATATGGAGTTTATACAATTTCACCC
>JANLZY010000197.1:0-7711 GCA_031359365.1 Methylotenera sp.
TCCTGTTGTCGTGGGTTCGAGCCCCATCAGCCACCCCAGTAATTCCCAAGTTAGTAATCTCTTTTTCTCAGTCATAACAATCTTTTTCCATGTGGTTGAAGTCGCATAACTGCGCGTTATTTGACTAAGGTCTTCGGGTTAAAGTGCGGAATTAAGCGGTGTTTTTGCGCGTCTTTACTTAATGGCATAGTCAAACTTACTGTAGTATTCAAATTTCATTAAATAACTAAGAGTTCAATTTAGATATTCTGAGGGACGAATCTAAATGAATTAACTGCGAATTTTGAATACAGTCAGCACGCATTCGGTTTTAAATAAGCTTATTGCGCTCACAAATGAGCGCGATGTTTTGGCGCTGGAGCAATCTTTAGCTGAGGCTTTGTTTGAATTGGTGGATGCGTCTGATGACGATAATGCTAAATCCGTTGTTATTTATCACCCTGACGATACTAGAAAGCAGCTTCTTTCAGCCATTATTATTGGCAAAAGTGCAGAGCAATGTAATTTTTCATTACCATTTAAGCAGTTGCTGATTGATTGCTTTAAATCGGGTAGATATTGCATACATGAGCAAGACGATCAATCTCCAGTCAGGCTCTATCCAGTTAAGAATGCAAAAGATCATACGGTTGCGATTATTGCGATAGAGGCAATGGTTTGTGACTCCCAATTGCATGACGTCATCACTTTGTTATTAAAGATATATCAAAATTTCACGGGGCTTATTAATGATAATGAGCGTGATACTCTAACTGGTTTGCTTAATCGTAAAACTTTTGATTACAAAATCAATAAGATTCTGGTGCAGATGCAGGAGGCCGATAAGCTTAAAAATAATAAAGCTAATCAGGTGCACTTTTTGGCGATTTTTGATATCGATCATTTTAAGAGGGTGAACGATGAGTTTGGCCATTTGATTGGTGATGAGGTGCTACTTTTATTTTCACAACTGATGACGCAAACTTTCAGAAGTAGTGACCCGATTTTTCGTTTTGGTGGTGAGGAGTTCGTAGGCGTATTTGAATGCTCGAGCCATGATGATATTCCCAATATCCTTAATCGATTTAGGGAAAAAGTAGGTCACTATGATTTTCCTCAGGTTGGGAAAGTAACTGTGAGTGCGGGTTATACAGAGATTTTTGCTTACGACCTTCCGAGTCAGTTAATTGACCACTCGGATTTAGCGCTATACTTTGCGAAAAATAATGGGCGAAACAAAATCTGCTTTTATGAGCAGCTGATAGCTGATGGCTCTTTACAGGAAAATAAAAAAGAAGGCGATATCGAGCTTTTTTAGCTTAAGTTTTAAGGATTAAGGGTTTAATTCAGAGATTTGACTCTAACATCTGCTCGTATTTACTTCACTTAAGGTAGTTTATTCTCAATGTCTTAAGATCAAGCGCAATCAGCTAGCATGTTAAAATTCATATGGCAAAATAATTGATACATATGGCCTTTCAAGCTATAGTGGTATTGATTGTTGAGATTGTTAAATTTTGTAAAGGTCTAAATTGATGGCGGCACTTCGTCCAGTGTTAATGGTTATTGATGATGATCCTTTAATTACGGATACGCTGCACTTTGTGTTGAGTAAGCACTTTGAAGTGTGCGTCGCGGAGTCGTATGCACAACTAAAAAGTTTACTTCAGCAGCAAGATAGTATGCCAGCTTTGGCATTGGTTGATTTAGGTCTGCCACCATCACCACATACACCTGAAGAGGGCTTTAAGGTCATTAGCGCGCTGTTAGCGCATTCCCCTACTATTAAAATTCATGTTCTTTCTGGTCAAAGCCATGATGCCAACGTCAAGCGTGCATTGACGTTAGGCGCAGTAGATTTTATTGCTAAACCGTGCGATGTTGAAAAACTGAAAGACATGCTGCTTCAGTCGCTCAAGGTACAAGATGTTGAGCTGAATGAAGTTAAGGCTGAATTAGAGTTCGATGGTTTATTGGGCGATAGTTTGCCTATGCAAGCTTTGCGCATGCAAATTACGCAATTTGCCGATTCACCTTTCCCAGTATTGATTGAGGGTGAGTCTGGTAGTGGTAAAGAGTTGGTAGCAGGTAGTTTTCACCATGCTAGTAAACGCGTGCTGCATCCATATTTGTCAGTCAACTGCGCGGCAATTTCACCATTATTGGCTGAATCTATTTTGTTTGGACATACCAAAGGCGCATTTACTGGCGCTATTGCAGCGCATGCTGGTTATTTTGAAGATGCTAGTGAAGGCACACTTTTCTTGGATGAAATTGGCGAGCTGCCTTTAGAGTTGCAGGCCAAATTGTTACGTGTACTTGAAAATGGCGAATATCAACGTATAGGTGAAACGCAAACGCGTAAGAGTCAGGCGCGCATTGTTGCAGCAACTAACCGTGATTTGCGTGCAGAAGTGAGCTCAGGTAAATTCAGATCTGATTTATATCATCGTTTAAGTGTATTCGCTGTGGATGTGCCACCTGTAAGAGATTTGGGTGACGATAAGCATTTGCTTCGTGAGCATTTCACTCAGTTTTATGCGCAACAGATAGGTCAGGCGCCATTTGTGTTAGATGAAGCTGCGAAAGCGCGTTGGCTGGATTATAAATTCCCAGGTAATGTGCGTGAACTTAGAAACATAGTGATTCGCTTAATTGCGAAATATTCTGGTAAAACGCTTAATGCGACTCAATTGGTTGCCGAGTTTGATTTATCTGAGCCAGAGTCATCAGGCTCGGGAGGTGAGCTATTAAACATTAACGATGCTGCGGGGATGACAGCGCAAGCGCAACGCCATTTACAGCGTCAAGCCAATGTTAGTTTAGACTCGGTACTTAAAAGTTGGGAGCGCGCTTATATTGAGGCGGCAATGCAAATGACGCATGGCAATTTAAGCCAAGCGGCGAAGTTGCTCAATGTGAATCGCACAACGCTATATAGTCGTATGAGTACTGCTGACGAAAACTAAAACAGAGCAACGGAAAAAATTTGTATTACCCACACTTTGGCTTAAAAGAGCCGCCATTCAAAATCACCCCGAATACGGATTTTTTCTTCTCGGGCGGTAATCGTGGCGCGGTATTAGATGCGCTGGTTTATGCCATCACCAACGGCGAAGGCATCATCAAAGTAGTCGGCGAAGTCGGTAGTGGCAAAACGATGCTTTGTCGCATGTTGCAAACCATACTGCCAGAGAAAATAGAGAGCATTTATTTAGCTAACCCAAGCGTAGCGCCAGAAGACGTATTGTACGCGATTGCTTTTGAGCTGCAGCTCAAAGTGCCTAAAAATGCAGATCGCTTAAAAGTGATGCAATTGCTGCAAGCACATTTGCTCAATCGTCATGCCGAAGGTCGGCAAGTGGTGATTTTTGTCGAAGAGGCGCAAGGCATGCCACTGGCGACGCTAGAGGAAATTAGGCTGCTATCCAACCTAGAAACCAAGCAAGATAAACTGCTTCAAATCGTATTATTTGGCCAGCCAGAGCTTGATGTCAACCTGAGTGAGGCGCATATTCGCCAGTTACGCGAACGTATTACGCATAGCTTTCATTTAGAGCCATTAGGTACTAAAGATATAGGTGCGTATCTGATTCTGCGCCTACGTGCCGCTGGGTATCATGGGCCGCATCTATTTTCTGCTGCGGCGATTAAAAAGCTCTCAACCGCAGCAGAGGGTTTGGCGCGACGTGTGAATATTTTGGCAGATAAGTCACTGTTAGCGGCTTATGCTGACAATGTTTATCAGGTCATGCCAAAGCATGTGAAAGCTGCAATTCAAGACAGTGAGTTTGGCCGTAAAACAACTAATTACAAACAATACTTTATAGGTGCAAGTGTGTTGGTCGGTCTTTTGGCAATAGCGATGGGCTATGCATGGTGGCAATATCAACATCAGCCAAAAGTTGTGGCCGTCAATAATGTAGTTGTTACGGCTCAACCCAAAAAAGCAAAAGTTGAGGCGCCAGTTGCTGCCGTTACCGCGCAAGCAGTGATCAATATAGCAACGCCAAATCCAAATACTGCTGCTGTCGAAATGCCTGCCACTGAGCCATTAGCAAGTTCAACCGCACCGGCAAGCATCGTTCCATCTTTACTTAATAGTGAAACTACCACTGCGCTAGCTGCTGCAACAACGCCTAAACTAGCCGCACTCGCAAGTGTTGCTGAAATTAAAACCTTGGTAGACAAACGCTTAGATGTTACGAGAGATCATTTGTTAAGTGCTACACCCAACACAATTACATTACAAATTAAGTCGTTACCAACAGATGCAAAGCTAAGCGGTGAACAGAAGAAAGATGATCAGCTAAAGGCAGAGTTAGATAGAATTAGCCAACAATTAGAAATAGATAATATTTATTTATACCGAAAAAAACAGAATGGTGAAACATATACTGTGATTTTGTATGGTGAATTTGCAGAGCGAAGCGAAGCGCTAGCTGCGCTTAAAAACCTGCCCGCATCAATAAAAAATAATAAGCCTTACTTGCGTACTTTTGCTGGAATTAATAAGGATATTGATCAAACGCAATAGATACAGCACGTAACTTATTGTAAACATTTAATATTCTGTTCATATTTCTTGCTTTTTTTGAGTTATTATGCAAAATGTACAAAAGAATGCAATTTAAGCAATAAGCTGGGGGTGGGACTGTGCTAAATAACAAACAAATATTAGGGCATTTATGCATGATGCTTGTTTTAGGCATGTCTGCATGCGCGCACCAATCTAAAATTACACCTTCAAATGGACATATAGATGGACAAAATACCGCCAAGCATCTACCTGACGCGCAAGTAGGTGCAAATAATGCAAGTGAAGGCAAGCCAGTAATAGCCAATATCCCTAAACCCGTTACCAATAATACCTACCTACCCCCGCCAAAACCAAAGGCTAAAGCACAGCTCTATAGCATAGTTGTATATGATACGCCCGTTAAAGAAGTACTGTTTGCCATTGCGCGTGACAGCAAGCTTAATATTGATATTCATCCTTCAATTCAAGGTCGCGTTACTTTAAATGCGGTAGATCAAACTTTACCAGCTATTTTAGAGCGTTTATCTAAACAAGTGGATCTGACTTATAAGATTCAGGGCGATGTCTTAACGATTGCTCCTGATTCTCCAGTTCTTAGAACATATCAAATTAACTATGTGAATATGCAAAGAACCACTAAGGGGGGGATAAGCGTAGCTAATGAGATTGCCTCTGCTAATCTTGTAAATTATAAGGGAGACTCAAGTCGTAGTAGTGGATCTAACACATCGTCAACTTCAGTAGAGTCCGAGTCTAAAAACTTTTTTTGGGATTCGCTGATTCAGAATGTGAAAGATATTCTTGCAGAAAGCGATAAAGAGGTGCTTGTTAATCGCTTAGGGACGGATAAGCGGTTGCAATCTCAATATGATGCTCAATCACAAGGCACAGGTAAGGTTTCGATAAATACGCCCAGTAATAATGGTAAAAGTGGTGGAGCGGTGAATGGTTCTGGTGATGAAAATGTGCAGGGAGTAGCGGACGAAAAGTCAGAGCAGAACTTGAAGAACTATAAAACACTATTTGCCGCATCGGTTATAGCTAATAGGGAAACGGGTGTTTTAAGTGTTCGAGCCACGCAACGTCAACATCAAGGCATACAGGAATTTATAGACAGAGTGCAAGCTGGGGCTAAACGTCAAGTGTTGATTGAGGCTTCAATTGTAGAAATTACACTTAGTGATCAATATCAAGCAGGTGTCGATTGGAGTCTTTTGGGGGCTGGTGCGCTTAGTGGGTTTAATTTTACACAAGAGCTATTAGGGACAGCTTTAACAACTGCGCCAAGAATGGTTGTAGGGTACAGTAAAAATACAGGGGTTGGTAATTTAGCGGCGTCACTTAAGTTGTTGCAAACGTTTGGTAATACGAAAGTACTGTCTAGCCCGAAATTGATGGTGTTAAATAGTCAAACTGCAATTTTGAAGGTGGTTAACAACTTGGTTTATTTCACTATAGAAGCAAGTACAACAGCTGGCACTAGTGTAAGCCCTGCAATTACAACATTTACGACAACGCCTCACACTATTCCTGAGGGTGTTTGGATGTCTGTTACCCCACAAATTAATGAGAATAGTGCCGTAACGCTCAATGTTCGTCCAACTATAGCTAGAAGATTCGGCGAGGGTATTCAAGATCCCAATCCATCACTCACAACAACTACTTCTGCAGGAGTAACTACCGTAACAAAGAGTGTGATTCCGCAAATACAAGTGCGAGAAATGGAGTCCATGCTGCAAGTGAATAGTGGCAATACCGTCATTTTAGGCGGATTAATGCAAGATGAAATTACTGGTACGAAAAATGGAATTCCAGGTTTAATGAAAGTGCCAGCAATCGGTAAAGCATTTAGTTCGAACAATGACTCAACAACTAGAACTGAACTAGTCATTTTTCTACGTCCGACAGTGATTAAAAATGCAAGTTTAGAAAGTGACGAACTCGCTAACTACAAACAATATTTACCGACTCAAGCGCTTGAGAGAGCTTCGGAAGCTGAAGCCGAAAATGAAAGGTAAACTTTTATATGAGTTTACTCATTAAAGCATTAGATCATTTAGAAAAAAATAAGCAGGCGGATAAAGACAAAAAGCAAACGGGTGCGTACGTGGCTGATGAGGCTTTATCGCTTGAGTTGGTGCCTATCGACTCCAAAGCGCAGGAAGCCGAGCTTGCTGCGCAAGTTCTAGTAGTTGACCCTTCAGAAGCAAGTGTAAAAACAGTGAGTGTGGCACTGGACCGAGATCTTTCGCTGGAGGAGGAGGCGGGGTTAACTGGTACGTCCTTCGTGGCTAATCAATATGCAAAGCCTAAATCTGCGGCTAAAACCTCCATTAAATCAGCAGTAGAAACAAAACCATTGCAAAGCTCTACACAAGAGACTTTGCAGTCTGCACGTCTTAAAAGTAAGGCAACGGCTACTAGCCCAACACCTGCTTTGCAAATGGTGAATGATGAATTGAATCAAAAAGCTGCAGCAAAGGTATTTGTTGCGAATAAAGAAGTCAAAGCATCTAGTTCAAAATTTGCATTAATTAGTTTGGGTGTAGTGGGTGCTTTGTTGGTTCTGTTGGGTTTGCAGGGTTATGACTATATTAAACGCCTAACCACACCTGATGTGGTTGTGCTTAAACCTAGTTTGCCATCACCACAGCTCGCAGTAGCAGCGTCACTGCCACCAACCAGCACACTAACGTCAACTGAAATCGCAATGCCTGTTCCAGAGGCTCCAGTACAAGAGAGCCAAGCTGTAAATCAAGCGAGTGATGCCACTAATGTTGATAATAAAGCCAATACCGCAGCTTTTAGAAATAAAACACTAGAAAAGCCTAATGTTGTTGAAGATGTTATTGAAGCTGAGCCAAAAAGGCAATCAATTAAGAGCGCTAATAAAAATAATGAAGCGGTCTATGCTGCCGCAGATACCAGCTACGCAGAGGCAATCAGCAATAAGAAACAGAAGCCACTCACACTAATTAGTAAGGTGCAATCGCAGGGTGTCGACCCCACTTTGCTTGCTGCTTACCAGGCTTTTATACGCGGCGAAGATGCAAGTGCACAGCAGCAGTATAGACAAGTGTTGCAACGCGATGTACGTAATCTAGATGCTTTACTTGGCATGGCGGCGATTGCTCAACGACAAGGGCGTGATGCGGATGCGCAAGGCTGGTATCAAAAAGTATTAGAAATAGA